>JAYSXP010000150.1:0-5893 GCA_043717125.1 Polyangiaceae bacterium
GAAATTGCGGTCTTCACGACGTTGAGTATAACTACGGTTATACCCTTCGCAAGCGGTTCAGTGGTGGTCGTCGAGGCCGCGCCAGGGCTTGGGGATCAGCACCCAGTGCCCGTTGACGTACACGAGCCCGTCGTACGAGTTTCCCTGCTCCTGGCCTGGCTCGACGAAGCGAAAGCGGTAGAGCGTCGCGCTCCCCACGAGGTGCGAGGCGACCTTCGCGTAGCCGCCCGGGAAGTCCTTTGCCTTGTCGTTGTTCGCCTTGAGGTCGGCGACGGTGGCCGAGGAGATCTTCACCTCGGTCTGCGCGGGTCGCGCGATCACGACGAAGCTGCCGCGGTCCCATTCGGGCGCGTACACCGTGTCGAGGTTCGCGGCGGCCTTCGCGTCGAAGACGGCCCTGTAGTCGGCACTCGTGGGGCGGAGCTGCTTCGTGAGCGCGGGCGCGTCGACGAGGGGCTTCACGAATTCGGAGACGAGCGCCTTCGCACCGGCAGCCGTGCCCGGGAATGTCTTCACGTCGGGAAGAGCCGCGGTGGGGGCGGCAGACGCCGACGGCGAAGCAGAAGCAGAAGCAGAAGCCGACGCCGACGCCGCTGCGGACGATACCGCGCTCGGCAGACTCGACGCGCTGACGCTCGCAGTCGCGACGGGCGCTGCTTGCGACGTGGGCTTCGAGCAGGCGACGAGAGCGAGCGCGAGGAGCGCTCGCTTCACTTCAGACCTTCGCTGCCGACGAACTCGTCGGGCCAATCGTCGCCCTCGAACGGCCAGTACTCTTCGCCGTCGCGCAGGTAGCGCGCAGCATCGAGCGAATCGAGCGCGTCCTTCGGGAGATAGCCGGCGTTGATCGCCTCGATCTCCACCTCGAGCGCGCGCTTTTTTCCGAGCACCGACTCGATGCGCCCGAGCCGCGCACGGCGGAGAAGGCGCGAGAGGCGCAGATCGAGCCTGCGGAGCGAGTCCTTCGCGAGCGCCGTCTCGGCGGCGACCAGCTCGGTGCGCACGCCGTCGAGCTCGCGGGTGAGCGACGCGGCGATGAGCGTGTCGTTGCGGAGGAGCTCGGGCAGATCGGCGCCCTGTCCAGCCTGCGCGGCGGCGGCGGCATCGGCGGCGGCAGGAGAGCCCGAGCCGAGGCGAGCTTCGAGATCGGCGAGCTCCTTGCGAAGCGGCGTGATCTTCTCGGCGCCTGCCTTGGCCTGCTCGAGGTCGTCGATCTGCCGGCGAACGCCGTCGATCGCAGCGCGCGCGTCCTGGGCCTTCTCGTACGGGTCGCCCTTCTCCTCGAGCTGAGGGCGCACGCCGCCCGTCGTGGCGAGGCTTCGCTGCATGTCGCCGAGGGTGATCGACGCGAGGCGCAGTCCGCTCGACTCGCGCTCGAGGACAGCGCGCTTGCGCGACACCTCGCCGTAGAGTGGGTCGACGCGAACCAGCGCGGCCACGGCACGCAGCTGATCGGGCGTGACCGAAGCGCCGGCGGCATCGCCACCGCCTGCGTCGGCTCCGGCGCGCGCAGCGGAGAGGAGCGCGCGCGTCCCACGCTCGCTGTTGCCGAGCCGTCGCGCGGCGTCGCGCACGGGTTCGTAGGCGCGCAGGAAGGCGACGAGCTTCTTGTCGGCGTCGGGAAAGCGGCAGAGCGCGAGATCGATGTACGCGTCGAGAATACGCGCCTCGTCCTCGTAGCGATGGTGCGTCTTCAGCGCATTGAGATCGTCGAGGAGCTCGCGCGCGCCTTCGTAATCCTTCTTCTCGTACCGCGTCGTCGCCGCTTCGTAGAGCGCCTCGGCGAGGCGATCGGAGTCGCGAGGCACGAGGTAGTAGTAGTAGCGGGCGTCGTCGAAGCGGAACTGCTCGTGCGCGACGCGACCGAGCGCGAGGCGCGCGAGATCGCGGACGGCGAAGAAGCGCTCGTCGGCGAACACGGGCGTCGTGCGATCCTGACGCTTCGGATCGGCGACCTTGCAGAAGAGGTTCTCGCCTTCCTTGAGGCGCCCTCGCTCGACCTGCACGATGCCGGAGAGGTACGTCGCCTGCGACCAGAAGCGCGACGTCTGCGGGACCTGCGCGTAAGCAGTGAGCGCGCCCTCCGCGTCACCGCCGGCCTCCTTCGCCTTGCCGGTCACGTAGGCGACCTCGCCGCGGATCTCCGCAGGCGCGGACGCGGGCACGACGTCGAGGTCCTTGAGGCCCGCCTGATAGTTGCGCGTCTCGAGGGCGATCTCGACGAGCCTTCGCACGGCGCGGCGCGCGTACGGCCCATACTGCTCCCACGCGCCCTTCTGCGCGATCGACTTGCGAAGGTACGCGCGCGCCGAGTCGTGGATGCCCGCGGAGGCGAGGGCGTGCCCGAGGAGGTAGAGCGCGGCGCGACCTTCTTGCGTCTCGGAGACGAGGTCGAACTTCGGGTGCTCGACGACCTCGGTCATCTTCGCGATCGCCTCTTCGTGGCGACCGATCGAGACGAGCGCCTCGGCCTGGGCCACGCGCTCGGCCACCTGCTCGACGCGCATCGCTTCGGCCGAGCCTAGACGGCGGCGGGCCATCGCGTCGTGGTAGGCGCGCATTGCTGCGCCGCGCGTCGGGTCCTTCGGAATCGCGGCGGCCTGGACAGGAGGCGCGGGCTGCGCGGCGGCGGAAGGCGACGTGGCGGGCAGAGTCGCCGTCACGGGAGGCGTAGGTGACGTGGAGGCGGGCGCCGCGGGCGCAGGCGCGGGCTGCGCGAGCACGACGGGCGAGAGGAGCAGCGCCGCAACGACGAGGCGTGAGAGCCGCGCGCCGCGCATCACTTACCGACCGGCTTGGCGACCGCCTTCACGCGCACGCGGAGGTCGTAGCGGCCGTTCTTGTCCGCCGGGAAGTCCTTGCCCATGCTCGAGTCGTCGATCACCTTCACCTGGACCTCGACGCGGTGATCGCGCGGGACGTCGACGGTGAAGCGATTCTTCTGCGAGGTCCGGAAGGTCTCGTCGCGATCGTCCTTGCGATCGATGTCGACGGTGACGGCGTGACGGCCAGGCGCGACCGCGTGGTCATACACGACGGTCGAGTCCGAGGCCGCGAACGATGCGGGCGCAGTGTAGACGACGCCGTCGTCGAGCGAGACAGTGAGGCGCGCGATCTTGCCGTGATCGCCGTCCGTCTGGAGGGCGACGGCGACGCGCGATTGATAGAGATTGTCACTCACTGCAGCGACGCGCGCACGAAGCGCGGCGATGTCCGCGAGGAGCCGGTCGTAGTCGAGCGGTGTGCCGGCCTCCACGGAGTTGTTCGGCAGCTCGGCCGGCGCGGGGTTGAGCGGCGAGGGCTTGACGCTGCCGTCGACGGTCTCCGCGATCGGCGGCGCCTCGACGGGAGTGGTCGCGCCGCCGTCGGCGCTCGACGTGTCGTCGGTCCCGCCGTCCGTCTTCGAGGTGGGCGGGCGCGCCGGCTTGGCGGCCGGCTTGACGCGCGGCTGGGCCATGGCGATCGTGGCGAGAGCAGTCGCCGCGGCCATCACGACACCAGCGAAGAAGCGAGTACGCGTTCGCACCGCCCCGGATTGTAGGGCAAAACGAGATGGATCGCGCGAGAACATCTCGCCGGACGGAGCGCGGTGCGGATCTCCTGAGTCCGCGGGTTCTCGACCTCGTTCTGATTCGGCTTCGGGTTGCTCGCCCATTTCGTCCGACCACGCGCGCGCCTCGTCGCCGAGAACTGCGTGCCCGTTCGCGGGCACCGCCATCCGGGCCGAGAAGCGCCGACGCGCGCGTGAGAAGGCCGGTCGCGTCCTCGGAAAGGCGAGTGACGTCGACGACGGCGGCACGTGAGGAGGCCTCAGCGACGAGCATGGACAGCGCAGAGGCGCCCGGCAATCCGAGGCCAATTCTTGGTGCCGAGGACGGCGCCGTCAACCGCCGAACGGGATGAAGATGCTGAAGCCGCCCGTGATGAGGATGTCGTTCACGAGGTGCTCCTCGCCGATGAGCGTCTCGCGGAGGATGTGGTCGCGCACGTCGAGGCGCAGGGCGAACCACTTGCCGAAGTACCACTTCGTCCCGAAGCCGAAGCTCCCGGTGAGGCCCTGCGAGGTGGAGTCGTCGGTGACGCCGGCGCCGAGGACGGCGTTGAAGTCGAAGCGGCTGACGCCGCCACCCATCCAGCGCAGCTTGCCGTAGGCGAAGCTCCAGACGAGGTGGCCGAAGTAGAGGCGCCCGGGGCGGTTCGTCCGCTCCTCGACCTGAACCTGCGGGTAGCGGCGCTCGTAGGTGTCGGTGACCGCGGTGCGGAAGCGCGTGAATTGGACGCTCGCCTCGAGCCCGAGATCCTCGCTGAAGTGAAACGTGTAGGCGCCGCCCGCGAGCCAGCTCGAGGAGTAGAGGTCGCCGCCGTAGTAGCCGCCCATACCGGAGAGCTCGTGGCGGAAAGCCTTGGTGAAGAGGCGCTCCTGGACCCCACGGTAATGACGCCCGCCGACGAGGTCCTGCTTCAGCTCCTCGTCGACGCACTGGGCGCTGGCCACGGCCGGCCACGCGGCTATCCCCACCAGGGCTGGCAGCGCCATGACCATGGCAAGCGCAGTACGACGCATTGATGCGTATACTCGCTTGCGCGACCCCAGGAGAGCAAGACCGACGTGGCCTCCAGCAAACGAGCCCCCCGATCTGCACGACGCCCGGGCGCCGTGGCGAAGCTGCCCCCGTTGCCGTGCGTCCTCGCCATCGGAGGCCTCGATCCCGGGGGAGGTGCGGGGGTGCTCGCCGATGCCCGCGCCATCGCCCGGACAGGGGCGTTCGCGTGCGCGTCCGTGGCGGTACTTACCGTTCAGTCGACGTCGGGGATGCGCGCGGCCACCCCCGTGGCGAGCTCCGAGCTCATTGCAGAATGCACGGAAGTTCTGAAGAATCAGCGCGTCCGCGCGATAAAGGTCGGCGCGCTCGGGTCGGAGGAGAACGTCAAGGCGGTCGGCGATTTCCTGGCCATCCATCGCGCGGTCCCGGCCGTCGTCGACACGGTCATGATGCCGACCCGCGGGCGCGCGAGGCTCCTCGAGGAGCGCGGCGTGAAGAAGCTGCGCAAGCGGGTGCTGCCGTACGCGGCGCTCGTCACGGTGAACGCGCCGGAGGCAGAGGTGCTCACGGGCATGCGTGTCACGCGGCTCGACGAGGCTCGCAAGGCGGCACTGAAGCTCCTCGATCTCGGCTGCCGCGCCGTGCTCTTGAAGGGCGGTCACCTGGGCGGGCCGCACGCGGTCGACCTGCTGGCGATTGCCCCGCGCGAGCGGAAGTCGTCGCGCGATCTCGGAAAGCGCCCCGCCCCGCGGGTCCACGAGCTCTCGGCCTCGCGCCTCGTGCTGCCGCCGTTCCACGGAGGCGGCTGCATCCTGGCCTCGCTGATCGCCGGACGTCTCGCCATGAACGACGAGGCGTACCGCGCCGACCCGGAGGCCGCGCTCGAGGAGGCAGTGCGCTGGGCGAAGAAGCGGCACCACGAGGCTCTCCGCCGGACGCGCGACGTCGGCGGCGATCTCCTCGTCGTGCTCGCCTGATCCGTCGGTCGCCCTGCATCGCAAGAGGCGCCCGCGACCACGCAGCCCCTCAGCGCATCTCTTTCTTGAGCTCTTTCAGCGCATCGCGAATCGAGCGAAGCGAACGCGGCGCGTCTTCGACGAAGTCATCCACGGGCCCGAGACCCTCTCGGATGACCTCGGGCGGCGACACCGTGAGGTCGACGACCGTCGTCGGCACGAGCCCGCCGCCGCCAGAGTCGATCACCAAGCCCAGCCCTTTGAAGTCCTCGTCGATCTCGTTCGCGTCGACGTGCGGGTCGTTTCCGGAGCGCTGCGCGGTGGTCGAGATCACGGGACGGCCGAGCTCACGCACCACGGCGGTGATGACCGCGTGGTTCGGGACGCGAATGC
>JAYSXP010000016.1:0-20957 GCA_043717125.1 Polyangiaceae bacterium
CGTGCGGAAGAAGATTTCGACCACCATCTACGTGACGCCGGAGCAAGCTGACAAGCTGAAGCTCCTGCACGAGCGCACGAAGGTGCCGGTCGCCGTCTATATCCGTGAGGGGATCGACCTGGTCCTCCGTCATTATGCCCACATGCTCCCCGGCCAGCTGGCCCTCGTCCCCGAAGCGATGGAAGAGTCGCCTCGCCCGCCGGACATGATGGATGCCAGCAAGCACGGCGCTCGTGCTTCGGAACCCCCGCCCTCTGCTGCAGCGGCGGGTGGGAAGAAGTAGAGTTCTCCTCTCCCGTCGTGCGTGCCTGAACCAGACCCCGCTAGCCGTAACACGCGATCACGCGTACACGAGCACGGCCCGTCCCGCGCGCTCGAGCGCGTGCCCGCCTCCCGACCCATGCCGTTCGATCCGTCCAAGATTCGCAATTTCTCGATCATCGCGCACATCGATCATGGAAAATCGACGCTCGCGGATCGCATTCTCGAGGTCACCGGCGCGCTGACCCAGCGCGAGTCGCGCGAGCAGTTCCTCGACAAGATGGATATCGAGCGCGAGCGCGGCATCACCATCAAGGCGCAGAACGTTCGCCTTCGCTACACCGCGAAGGACGGCGAGACCTACCAGCTCAACTTGATCGATACGCCCGGTCACGTCGACTTCAACTACGAGGTCTCGCGGAGCCTCTCGGCGTGCGAGGGCGCGATCCTCGTCGTCGACTCCACCCAGGGCGTCGAGGCGCAGACCCTCGCCAACGTCTACCTCGCGATCGATCAAGGGCTCGAGGTCATCCCGGTCCTGAACAAGGTCGACCTCCCGTCGAGCGACCTCGACAAGACGAAGATGGAGATCGAGCAGATCATCGGGCTCGACACCTCGGACGCCGTCGCGTGCAGCGGCAAGACGGGCGTGGGCGTCCCGGACATCCTCGAGCAGATCGTCAAGAAGATCCCCGCCCCCAAGGGAAACCCCGACGGCCCTCTCCGCGCCCTGATCTTCGACTCCTGGTACGACGCGTACCGCGGCGCCGTCGTCATGTTCCGCGTCATCGACGGGTCCGTGAAGCGCGGCGACAAGATCCGCTTCATGAACACGAAGACGGAGTTCGAGGTGACCGAGATGGGCACCTTCACCCCGCACCCCAAGGTGCTCGACGAGGTCGGCCTCGGCGAAGTCGGCTTCCTCGCCGCCAACATCAAGAGCGTCACCGACGCGAAGGTCGGCGACACGATCACGCACGCCGTGACGCAGACGACGAAGCCCGCGACCGAACCGCTCTCCGGCTACAAGGAAGTGAAGCCGATGGTCTTCGCGGGTATCTACCCGACGGACGCCTCCGACTACGGCAACCTGCGCGACTCGCTCGAGAAGCTGCAGATGAACGACTCGGCATTCAACTTCGAGGCCGACTCGTCCGAGGCGCTGGGCTTCGGCTACCGCTGCGGTTTCCTCGGCCTGCTCCACATGGAGATCATCCAGGAGCGCCTCGACCGCGAGTTCAACCTCGACCTCATCACCACTGCGCCGAGCGTCGTGTACCACGTGCACAAGACCCAGGCGCACGGCGGCGAGATGGTCATCGTCGACAACCCGGCCAAGCTCCCGCCGATCGTCATGATCGACCGCATCGAGGAGCCTTTCGTCAAACTGACGATCCATGTGCCGCACGAGTTCGTGGGCGCGGTCATCACGCTGTGTCAAGACAAGCGTGGCCTGCAGCTCGACATGACGTGCCCGAGCGCCGACCGCTACATCATCGTCTACGACATTCCTTTCGCTGAGGTCCTCTTCGACTTTCACGACAAGCTGAAGAGCGTCACGCGCGGCTACGCGTCGATGGACTACGAGATCACCTCGTACAAGGCCGGCAACCTCGTGAAGGTCGACGTCCTCGTCAACGGCGAGCCGCTCGACGCGCTGTCGATCATCGTCCACAGGGATCGCGCCTTCAACCGCGGCCGCGCTCTCACCGAGAAGCTGAAGGAGTTCGTCCCCCAGCAGCAGTACGAGGTCGCCATCCAGGCGTCCATCGGCGGCAAGATCATCGCGCGCGAGACCGTTCGCGCCCTCCGGAAGGACGTCACCGCCAAGTGTTACGGCGGCGACATCTCCCGCAAGCGCAAGCTCCTCGAGAAGCAGAAAGAGGGCAAGAAGCGCATGAAGCAGGTCGGCAACGTCGAGATCCCGCAGAAGGCGTTCCTTGCCATCCTGAAGGTCGACCAGTAACAGGCGCGCTGATACAATCGCCGGGCTAGGGGTTTGGTCAGGCCCGTGAGGAAGACGACGCCACTCAAGAAACGGGTTACGCGCAGGCGAGCCGGTGAGCCGCGCAGCAACGTCGATCCGACCCGCGTCGCGCTCGCCGCGCTCGAGCGAATCCGCGAGGTGCTGGTGAAGTCCGGCTACCAGGAGCGCCTTGGCGAGCCGCTGAGCATGAAGGAGCTCGCCGCGCAGGCGCAGCTCCTCGGCACCGAGCTGCCACCCAGCTACGTGGCCGCCATGCGCGTCTCGAGCAAGATCGGCGAGCCCGAGGTCTTCCTGCATTCTGCGCAGATGGCCGACGAGGCCTCCAAGATCGTCGCGTTTGGCGGCGAGGAGGCGAAGCGTTACGCGCCGTTCTGCAAGTCGTCCGAGTCGTTCGTCTGCTTCGACAAGGGTGTAGGTAAGCGCCTCGTCTCCTCCGTTCGCCATCAGGGTGAGCTCCCCATCGTCGAATGGCAAAACGGATCTGCGAACCCGATCGCCGCGCACTTCGGCGAGTGGCTCGACATGGTCGCCGACGCGCGCGAGGAGTCCGTGGAGAGCGCCGCCAAGATGCCCCAGCGGCTGAAGCGCTTGCTCTACGAGCTCGGCTTCCGCTTCGAGTATCCCGTCGTCGGTCGCCTGGAGACGGGGGACACCGATGCCATCGTCGATCTCCTCGGCCCTGCGCTCGAGCGCGAGATCCGCGGGAACGTGGACCGCCTCTTCGATTCGAGCGGCAAGACCTCGCTCACGCTCAATGTCGACGAGTTCACGCTCGCGGTGTCCCTGCGCACCGGCATCTTCGTCTTCGAGGCCGAGGATGTCTTCCGCTGGCTCCGCCACTTCCGCGACGAGAACTTCTTCAGCGACGTGGTGACGGTGCCGAGCCACCCGGACAACGTCCGCGATCTCCGCCGCGCAAGCCGCGAGGCACCTCTCGTGCTGCGCGGCGTGATGCACGTGCCTCTGCTCTCGGCGACGCGCTACGTCTTCCGATCGGCGAGCGGTGTCTCCGCGAGCGACTTCTACCTCCTCGGGCGCACCTCATCCACGAGCGAGAACGCGTCGAGCCTCGTTCTCCACGTCGTCGAGAACGTCATCGCCTCGACTCACAACGTCGACGAGCCGCTCAACGATCTCTACGTCTCCCGCGACGGAACGATGTGGGGGCTCACGACGAGCCATGTCGTTCGCTTCGGCGGCGGCCGAGCGCAGAGCTTTCCGCTCCAGCGCCCGACGCACGGGCGCCCTTGGTGGTACGGAATCGGCGGGAGCAACGACCGCGTCCTCGTCTGGGGCGCGGGCGCGCTCCTCGAGTTCGACGGCGCATCCTTCGTCCCGTTCGAGCCCGACGCGATGCTCGACGACAGCGAGTCGGTGGTCTCACTGGTCGCGAATGGTCGTCGTATCTCGATGCTCGTCTGCGGCGATCGCATGGGCGCCGTGGCGCGGTTCGACTCGGTCCAGTGGCAGTCGATCACGGAAGATCAGGTCATCGAATCGACCCTCGCCGACCTCGACGTGTGGCGTGGCGCCGCGTACGTGCTCGACCGTGAAGGCGCCGTCTGGAAGGTGTCGAACGGACCGCCACGGCCGATGGGCCTCTCCGATACGCACCAGGCCTTCCTCACCGAGGCGGGCACTCCCCGCCCCTTCTACTCGGCGCGCGCCTACGACGGCGGTGTCCTGCTCGCGAGCAACGGTGGCGTCGTCTCCGCCGGCCACGGTGACCCGGTGTTTCACGCCGTCCCGGGCGGGCGTGATCCGGTTCGCCTCGTACGCGTCGGCGAGCTCGACGTGACCGGCGCCCCCGCGGACAAGGCTGCCGAGCGCGAGGTCGGGATCGTCGCGCTCACGGGCGCGAACGCCTGGATCTGGCGAAACGGCGCCTTCACCGTGCTCGACATGCACGAGTGGTGACGGCCCGCATGCACGTGCTTGACAGCGCGCCGGAACGGCGGTTCCGTCGTGGCCCATGTCTCAAAAAATCGCTGCGCTGACGGCGCGTGTGAACGAGAAGGCCGCGTCGGACGCAGCGAAGTGGACGTTCGAGGGCTCGGTGCCGTTCGTCGATCTCAGCGCGGGCGCATTTCTCGGCGAGCAAGCCCGAGGCGACGTCCCGCACGTGCATCGGTTCCGGCTGGGCAACGGCCTGCGGCTGCTCGTTCTCGTCGATCGCAGCGCGCCGGTGATGAGCTACTTCACATGGTTCCGCGTCGGCTCGCGTCACGAGAAACCAGGCAAGACGGGCCTCGCGCACCTCTTCGAGCATCTCATGTTCAACGAGAGCGAGGGCGTGAAGGCGGGTGAGTTCGACCGCAAGCTCGAGGAGAACGGCGCCGAGTCGAACGCAGCGACGTGGCTCGACTGGACCTACTACTACGAGTCGCTTCCCAAGGACCGCTTCGCTCTCGCGGTGAAGCTCGAGAGCAACCGCATGGCGAAGCTCGTCCTTCGCGAGCCGCAGATCGTGAGCGAGAAGGAGGTCGTCGCGAACGAGCGCCGCATGCGCGTCGACGACGACGTCGAGGGAATCGCGAACGAGGTCCTCTACAAGACCGCCTTCACCAAGCACCCCTACCACTGGCCGACGATCGGCTGGATGGTCGACATCGAGAACTTCACGCCCGACGACTGCGTCGCGTTCTACAAGACGTACTACGCGCCGAACAACGCCACGATCGTCATCGCAGGCGACGTTCGCGAGCAAGACGTCCTCGAGCGAATCCGCGACGCGTATGGCGCGATCCCCGCGTCGACGATCCCCGAGGAGGACACCGCGCCGGAGCCGCCGCAGCTCGAGTCGCGCCAGGTGATCTTGAAGAAGCCCACCGCGAGCGAGAAGATCCTGCTCGGCTTCCACGGTCCCGCGCTCGGCGACGCCGACCACGCGGCCCTCTCTCTCCTCAACGAGGTACTCTTCGGCGGGCGCGCGTCGCGCATGTACCGTGAGCTCGTCACGACCCGTGAGGTATGCACGGATCTCCGCGGCTGGGTCTCGACGTTCCGCGACCCCGGTCTCTACGAGATGTACTTCACGGCGCGGACCGGCACGACGGGCGCGGACATGCTCGCTCGCGTCGACGCCGAGCTCGTCAAGGTCAAGGACGAGGTCGTGACGGAAGAGGAGCTCGTACGCGCAAAGGCGCGGCTCGAGCTCGGTCTCGTCCAATCCCTCGAGACGGCAAGCGGCAAGGCCGAGCAGATCGGCTTCTACGACACCGTTCTCGGTGATCCCGCCGCGGCGTTCCGCAGGCTCGAGGCCTACCGCCGCGTCACCTCGGGCGAGATGCGCACGGCCGCACGCCGCTACCTCACGCTCGATGCGCGCACCATCATTCACGTACTGCCCGAGACTGCGGCAGCCACCGGACAGGCAGCCGAATGAGCACACTGACCACGAAGAGCCCCAAGAAGGCCTCACGCGCGCGTGCCTCGCACGGCACTAGCCCTCGCTTCGACCTCCCCGGCGGTGCCATCGGATTCGTCGAGAGCTCTACCGTCGTGCCGCTCGTCTCCATCGCGCTCTCGCTCCGGAGCGGTGCGCTCGCCGATCCGGAAGGCAAGGACGGGCTCTCGCGCCTCACCGCGCGCATGATGCGCCGCGGCTGCAAGGGCATGACCTCTTCCGAGATCGAGAGCGCCGTCGACCGGCTCGGCGGCGAGATAGGCTTCGACGTTGGCCCGTCGACGATCAGCCTCCATGGCCAGGTCATCCGCAGGAACCTCCAGCCCTTCTGCGAGCTCATCGCCAAGGTCCTCGGCACGCCGACGTTCGACCAGGAGGAGCTCGACCGCCTCAAGCGCGAGACGGTCGCAGAGCTCATCGACGCGCGGGACAACGACCGCGGTCTCGCCGGCCTCGCCTTGCGGCGCGCGCTCTTCCACGGTCACCCGTACTCGCGCAGCGCCTCGGGCCGCCCAGCCAGCGTCGAGAAGCTCACCCGCGATGACGTGCTCGCGACCTACAAGAAGCGCTTCGTGCAGTCGGACATCGTGATCGGCTTCGCCGGCGCGATCTCCGAGGACGAAGCCAAGACGCTCGGCGCGCTCCTCGTGCGTTCGGTCCCCGAGGGCCCGAAGGTCGAGAACATTCTCCCCGAGCCGACGCGCCCCGTGGGTCGCCGCCTCTTCTTCGTCGACAAGCCGGAGCGCACGCAGACGCAGATCCTCATCGGTACACTCGGCACGCACGCCCGTGACGCCGACCACTGGCCGCTCGTCTCAGCCACGGCCGTCTTCGGTGGGACGTTCACGTCGCGGATGATGCGCGAAATCCGCAGCAAGCGAGGCTGGTCCTACGGGACGAGCGCGCGCCTCTCCATCGAGCGGAAGCGCCACGCGTTCACCATGGGAGCGTTCCCCGCCGCGGCCGACTGCGCGCCGTGTGTGTCTCTCGAGCTGAAGCTCCTCGAGGATTTCGTGAGCGGCGGGATCACGCCGCGCGAGCTCGCCTTCATCAAGAACTACATGATCCGTTCGCACGCCTTCGAGATCGACACGGCGCCGAAGCGTCTCGGTCAGGCGCTCGAGTCCGAGCTCCTCGACCTTCCCGCCGACTATCACACCGGCTACCTCGATCACGTCCGCGCGGTCACGCTCGAGAGCGCGAACGCTTCGGTGCGCGAGCGGCTCACGCCGAACGACCTCGTGGTGATCGTCGTCGGGACCGCCGGCGAGATCCTCGACAAGGTGACGGCGGCGATCCCCGGGCTCAGCGAGCACAAGGTGCTTCCCTTCGACGCGGACTGAGGCGCCAGTGGCGACGGTCTTCGTCAGCGGGACGCTACCGCAGGCCGGCGTCGCCGCTCTCCGCGCGTCTCACCGCGTGGTGCAGGCGGAGGACGGCACGCGGTCCGCGGCGTTCGCGGAATGTTGCGCCGACGTGAAGGCTGTAGTCGCGCTCCTCACCGATCGAATCGACGCAGCGTTGCTCGAAACGACGCCGCGTCGTCGCGAACGTTGCGGTCGATGTTGGCAACGTGGACGTTGCAGCTTGCCGCGCGCGCGTCGTCATCGTGACCCACACCCCCGACGTGTTTACGGAGGCGACGGCAGACCTCGCGTTCGGCCTCCTGCGCTGAGCGAGTCCTCAGCCGTTCTTGCGGCGGCGACGGCGATCGGAGCTGGGCGCCTCGAACGCTTCGTCATTGGCGCGCGTGGACGGCACCGACGAGGGCGTCGACAACGAAGGTAGCGCGCGATCCGTCGGCGGGTCGGGCTCCTCGATCGTGAAGTCACGGACCGGGAACCGCGCGGTATCGTCTGCGGCGGCGACGCCTGCCTTGCGCGTGATCGGCGGCATGAGCTTCGTCGGAGCATGGCTCCTCGCCGAAGCCTCGGGGTCCGTGAGGACCACCTCCGCATCGTCGACGATCATCATCGTCGACTCGGTGTGGGCGCGGGCGGCGGCCTCGATCGCCGAGGCCGAAGGGATGAGACGGAGGCCCGAGTCGCGACGCGGACGCGTCGGAATCCCCTCAACGAGGCGCCCGATGACAGGCACGTCGAGCGCGCGCAGCCAGCGCGGTCCACCCGGCGCAGCCACCCAGACGTCCGGCGCGAACTTCCCGGCCAGGATCGCATTGGCCACCGTGTCCGTGGACCACGGACCGAGCGGATCACCGTCGTGTTGGTAGACGTACCAATCGGCCAAGAGACCTCCCAAAAAACTCAGGCGCGGCCGTGTGATACCCCCTGGCGCCAATGTAGGCAAGGTGAGGTTGGCGACTACGGCCGTTTCGCGAGCACTTCGGCGAACTTGGTGTCGTAGCGACCGGCCCGAAACTCCTCACTCGCGAGCACTTTGCGCAGGAAGGAGAGGTTGGTCGTCGCCGGCGCGAGGGTCGTGCCTTCGAGCGCGCGATCGAGCTCGGCGATCGCCGCGTCACGCGTCTCGCCCCACGCGACGACCTTTGCGACCATCGGATCGTAGAACGGCGTCACCTTCGACCCGGCGACCACGCCCGACTCGATGCGCAGCACACGCGACTGCACCTCCCCGGCGCCGCCGGCCCAAGAGAGCACGTCGATCGGCCCGGGCTTCGGAATGAACCCCTTGCTGGGATCCTCCGCGTAGACGCGCGCCTCGATCGCGTGACCGGTGCGGGTGACCTTGGAAAGATCCGGCAGTTTGTCCTTCAAGGCGACGCGAAGCTGCAGCTCGACGAGATCGAGACCGGTCACCATCTCGGTGACCGGATGCTCGACCTGGAGGCGCGCGTTGACCTCGAGGAAGAAGAGATTGCCGGCGTCGTCGGCGATGAACTCACACGTTCCTGCGCCGACATAGCCCACCTTCTTCACCACGCGCAGCGCCGCATCGTAGAGATCGATGCGGCGCTTGTCGCCAGCCTCACCCGCGAAGAACGCCGCTGGCGACGGAGACTCCTCGATGATCTTCTGATGGCGACGCTGCACGCTGCACTCGCGCTCTCCGAGCGCGAACGCCTGCCCGTGCTCGTCGCAGAAGACCTGCACCTCGATGTGACGCGGCTGCGACACGTACCGCTCGAGGTACACGCGCGCATCGGCAAAGCTCGCCTTGGCGCGGTCGCTGCACGACTTGAGCGCTCGTTCGATGCCGGCCTCGTCCTGCACCACCTGCATGCCGATGCCACCGCCGCCAGCGACCGCCTTGACGACGATCGGGTACCCGACACCGGCGGCGACCTGCTTCGCGTGAGCGACACCCTCGGGTGTGTCGATGGCGATCGGCGCGTCCGTGCCGGGCACGGGGGTCGTGCCCGCAGAGAGCGCGACGTGACGCGCCTTCATCTTGTCGCCAAACGCGTCGAGGACGGCGGGCGGCGGCCCGATGAACACCACGCCGACCTCTGCGACGGCGCGCGCGAAGCTCGATTTCTCGCTCAGGAATCCGTACCCGGGGTGTACCGCATCGGCGCCAGTGCTCTTCAGGGCGGCGAGGATCGCTTCGGTGTTCAGGTACGAGTCCTTCGCTGGGGCCGGCCCGACGAGGACTGCCTCGTCCGCATCCTTCACGTGCGGAGCTTCGGCGTCCGCCTCCGAGTAGATCGCGACCGTGCCGATTCCGAGGCGCTTGCAGGTACGGATCACGCGACGCGCGATCTCACCGCGGTTGCAGACGAGGACCTTCTTGAACATCCTTTGTCGAGTAGCACGAAGGCGTACGGGGCAGCGCCTCTCGATTCAGAAGCGCGCGCTCATCGAGGCTCCCCAGACCCCCGGTCCGACGATGGGCGACGCGGTGAGATCGGTGGGCTGGTTCGTGCGCGGCGACGGCGACGGCTCCACCGAGCGAGGCGGAACTACGCTAATCGTCGGACGGTCAATGAAGAAGAGGAGCGCTCCTCCCGCGGCGAAGGCTGCGCCCGCGCCGAGACTCACGATCGCTACGGTCCGGTACGAGTCGCGCCTGTCGATCGAGTTGTTGTAGGACTGGAGCTGGTCGGCCGTGATGTTCCGCGACGTAGTGTCGTCGAGAATGTTCTTCGCGTGGCCCTCCTGCCCGAGCGACAGGCCGCCGAACACGGCACCGGTGACGATGCCCGCCGCGCCTACGCCGAGCAACGAGTACGCGACGACGCGCTGGGGGCTCATCTCGAGCTTGGGCTCGAATCGGTAGGGCCTGCCGCGAGGTAGGTCGACGTCGACGGAGAGCGCCTTCTTGCCGTTTCGCGAGACGCTGATCACGTGGGGCCCGGGGGCGACCTCGATCGGCTGCGAGACCGGCGACGTCGCGACGATACGCCCGTCGAGGTAGATGTCCGCGGTGCCGTCCAAGACCACCGCCACGAGGGACGGGCGCTCTTTCAGGGGCAGATCGACCGGCTGATCGACGAGCTTGTCGCCCGAGACCTCGCGCTCGGCGTCGAAGTACCCCTCCGCGAAGACACGCACCTTATGCTTGCCCGGAGAGAGGTCGCCGAAGAACGGCAGCTCCTGTGCGGGGCCTCCGTCGACCGACGCCTGTGCGCCGGGGGTCGCCGAGTAGACGGTGACGCGCGCTTTTCGCTTCTCAGGCTGGGCGGTCGCGGCGGCCGCTTGCGCCGGGTCGAGCCGCGCCAGTCGCGTCTCGAGGTCGGCCTTCGCCTCCGTCGCCTCCGAGCGACGACCGCCGCTCGGCACCTGGTCGAGGTAGGCCTTGTAGTGCTGGAGGGCACGACGAAGGAACGCAGCGTCGTTGCTCGCGAAGAACTCCTTCCGCTCCGCCTGCGCGAGCGAGAACGCGAGCTGCGGGCGTGGCGCGAGCTCGTAAGCCTGCTCGAACGAGCGCGCAGCCTCCGAGTAGCGCGCGGCCGTGTACGCCTGTGCACCGGCGTTGAAGAACGTGCGCGCGCGTTCGACCTCGTCGGGCGTCGGATCCTTTGCGGAAGCGATCGCCGCCGAGGAGAGGACCGTCAGCACGGCCGCAAGCCGGACCGATCGAAGCATCCGTTTGCTCACGGGAGCCTCGCGTTCTGGTGCGCGATGCGGATCGAGCCCTGGTCGGCGACCGCGAGATCCTCGACACCGTCTCCGTCGAAGTCGCCGGCGACCACCGAGCTACCGGCCTGGATGGTGGGGAACGGCGAAGGTACGCCCGCCTCGGGGAACGCCACCTTGCGGTCCGCTCCGACAAACGCGAAGAAGAGATGCCGCGGCGTGACGATCGCGAGCTCTCGACGGCGTCCCTTGACGCCGACGGCAGCGCCGCGGGTCGTGATCTGCGCGAAGCCGACCGCGCCGTACTCGTCCACCGCCGCCCCCGCGGGACCCGGCAGCGCGATCGCCATTCCGGGGATCGCGAGATTACCCTTGCCGTCGCCGAAGAAGACATTGACCTGGAGCAGCTTGGTCTTCGTGTCACGTAGAACGGCCACGAGATCGTCGCTGCCGTCCCCGTCGACGTCGATGAGCTGGGCGCGGACGCCGGGAGGCACCGCGCGCTCTGGGATCGGCCGCGGCACGGGGAGGCTCGTCTGCATCGACGGGTGGATGAGGTACATGACGGCGCCCTCCCCGCTCTCGTCCGGGGCGAGCGACACGATCTCGGCGCTCTTGTCGCCGTCGAGGTCCCCCGCCACCATCTGGACGAGAAAAGAATCCGTCGCCTTGTCCACGGCAAAGAGATTCTGGAGGGGCACCGCGAGCTGGGGCTTGCCGAACGCGACCGAATCGACGAGCGACGCGCTGCTTGGTGCGACCCACACGGCATAGCTCGGTGCGCCCGACTTGCTACCGTTGCCGGCGACCTTGTAGTCGTTCCGCGCGACGAGCCCGACGAGGTCGTTCTTCCCTGCGCTGTTGAGCGCCGCGACGAGCGCGCGCGTCGTCAGCTCGGGCCGCAACGTCGCGGGCGATGACACGGCGGCGAAGAGAAGCGGGGCCACGGGCTGGCGTTCGCCGGAGGAGAGAAGCAAGGCGACCGAGAAGTTCGGCAGCGTGGCTCCGGCTTCTGCGGTCGCGCTCGTGATGGTCAGGCCGGACGACGAAGCGAACACCTGCCGGACCCCCTTGAGGCGGCCCACGGTTCGCGGCGACTCGGGTGGCATTGCGAGCGCCCTTCCGTACGCGATCGCCACCTCGCCCTCGGTGGACGCGGGACGCGCCTGGACGAAGCCGATGTCCCCGTTCGCGTCGTAGTCGAAGTCACCGACCGCGAGCTGCGTCACCGAGCCCGTGGTCGGGATCGTGAACGGATGGAGGTCGAGGCTGCGCGTCCCCTCGAGCACGTCGATGTCCGGCTCGTAGCGTGATGCGGCGACCACGTCGGGGATCTTGTCGCGGTTCACGTCGGCGATCCGCGCGATGGTCCATCGCTTGGTCGGCGCCGGAACGGTGTTCCAGCTGAGCGCCTTGCGCGCTGCCGCGATCTGCTCTGGGGTTCCGGCCGGCGGCGGGGGAGGCGGCGGGGGAGCCGCGTCGCCTCCGTCGCCTGCATCGCCGGCGTCGACCAGGTCCTTGGGCTTCACCCTCGTGCTGAAGAGAACTCCTCCTGGAATGACGAAATCGGTACGGTTGTCCAGGTCCAGGTTCCCGGCCGCCAGGGGGACGTCGGTGAGATCATCCGAGGCGGCGGCCAGCGGGATGAAGTCGGTTCCGGTGCCATACGCAACCCTGACTTTGGCGGCCCCGTTCCTGGTGCTCCCGACGATGACGTCCGGATGACCGTCGTCGTCCACGTCAGCGACGAACACCCCCGTGATCGTCTCTCCGGAGACCCTGAGCTCCTTCGGCGCGTCGTTCGACCAGGCAATCAGCCCCAGCACGCCTGGCAGCCTCTTGCACGGCGAGAAGACGAGGACGCTACCGGTCTTGAAGGCAACGACGACCTCGCCGCAGGTCGACGCCTTGTTCCCGTCGAAGATCGCCGCCGCGATCGGGTCGCCGACGAGCTCCGTGATCGCGCCAGGGAGGACCTGCACGAAATGGCGACCTGGCGTCTGGTCGGTGAGGTCGCCGTCGACCGACGTGAGCACCGTGATCTGCCCGCCGGCCTTTCCTTGGACCGTCGCCGCCGCCAGCACGGGATTGATCGCTGCGGTCGCCGGCACGTCCACGGACCTCGAAGAGCTGAGAGGCACCAGGAGCGCGTCGAAGGCCTGCGCCGTGAACGAAGGGAAGAGCTTCGTGACGACGGCGCGATCCGGCTGCCCGAGCACGATCGCGTACCCGCCCGCAAACTCCGGCTCGAGCGAGTTGTCGACGCCATCGCGCGTCCCGTGGAACGAGTAGCCAAAGGCGATGTCGGAGCGCCCGTCGCCGTCGAAGTCGCGAATCGTGGGCGCCGCGAGGACCCCAGGGAGCGCGACGACCTGCGGTGCCGCTGCGCCGTTGAAGTAGTGAATGCGTCCCTTCGAGGTCGGGCCGCTCGACCCGAGCACGTCCGTCTTGCCGTCGCCGTCGAAGTCCCCCACCAGCATCGTGGTGACGCCGGCCGAGACCGGATCGCCGGCCGTCTCGAACGTCCCCGTGGGCTGCCGGCAGAAGCCCGACACGCTGCATCCCCAGCCCTCCGGACAGGTCGCCGTCGGGGCGAGCTTGCCGCAGAGGAGCCGGCACTGGCCATCACCGGACGACGGCGCCCCGCAGAGGCCCGCTGGGAAGCCGTCGCAGTCCTCGTTCGTGTCGACGACGCCGTTGCCACACGTGTTGGGGACGAGAGGCTCGAGCGGCGCGCAGTCGATGAGGAGAGCAAGAAGGCCGAAGATGAAAGGCGTGAAGCGCGTACGAGTCATTTCTTGTCGAAGCCCTCGAGGTCGGAGGAGATCGGCTGGCCCTTCGGCCCGACCTTGCCTGCAGTCGCGCCCTGTTTTTCGAGCGCGACCTGGAGAGTCGTGTTCGCGGTCGGCGTCACGTTGACGTCGTGCGGCTTCCACCCCTTCGCGCTCACCGTGAGCGTGATCGGCTCGTCGGCGGTGACTGTGAACGGGCCAGGAACGACGCCGAGCTCGCGCGTCCCCGCGGTCACCTTCGCGTCCTTCGGAGCGCCTTCGACGCGGAGCTGCACGGTAGTCGCTGACACGTCCGAGCGTACGACCGGCGCCGGCACGGCCGCCTGAGCGACGCTCGATGCGGGCGCGGTCGACGCCGCGACGATCCCGGTGGTCGGCTTCTGCGCGCTCTGCCCGGGACGCGCGAGCGCGACCACCAGCACGCCGCCGACGAGGAGCGCGCCGGCGGCCACGAGCGCGAGGAGGCTAAACCGCGGGCGCGCGCCTCGCGACGACGCGACGTCGGCCTCGGAGCCGAGGAACGTATTTCCACCGGGTGCAGTCGGCGTCAGGCCGGTCATGGGCCGAACGGGCTGAACCGAGTGCCCGCCGTCGGCCACCGTCGCCGTGATCCCGGACGACGACGACATCGTTCCCACGACGTTTGGTGCGCTCGGCGGAGGAAGCGGCGCCGCGCCGATGAGCGTCCCCGCGGCGTTGCCCGCCGCGACGAGCGACTCGAGTGCCTCACCGACGGACCGCGGGCGATCCGCCGGCTCCTTCGCGAGCATGCGACGAATCGGCTCGTCAAGCTGCGGCGGTATCTGCGGGAAGGCCTCGGAGGCGCGTGGCGGCTCGGCGGTCATGTGCTTCAGAAGCACGTCCATCGGCGACTCGCCGTTGAACGGAACGTGGCCAGTGAGCACCTCGAACACGAGCGCGCCGAACGCGTAAACGTCGGTGCCCTGGTCGACGTCCATTCCGCGGCACTGCTCCGGCGACATGTAATAGGGCGTGCCCATGGGCGTCCCCGTCTTCGTCTTGTGCTCGCCACTGCTACCACCGCCGAGAAGCTTCACGAGCCCGAAGTCGAGGAGCTTCGGCTGGACGCCGCCGTCCTCGTCGAACACGAGATAGATGTTCTCGGGCTTGAGATCGCGATGAAGGATTCCCTTCGCGTGCGCGGCGTCGAGAGCGCGCGCGATGCCGCGAAAAATCGGGAGCGCCTGCCCCAGCGTGAGGCGCTTGTTGGACGCGAGGTACTTGTCGAACGTGGTGCCGTCGAGCAGCTCCATCACGTAGTACTGCCGACCGTCGGGGAGCTGACCGAAGGCGAAGATGTCGATGATGTTGCGGTGACGGATCTGATTCACCGCGCGCGCCTCCGCGATGAACCGAGAGACCATCTGCGGGCTCGCCGAGAACTGGCGGCTCAGGATCTTGATCGCGGCGTGCTTCCCGATGACCGGGTGGACGGCGCTGAACACGGCTCCGAAGCCGCCCTTGCCGAGCGTCCCCTCGATGCGGTACTCGCCGACGACATCCCCCGGGGCAAGATCCTTGTCGACGTAGGCGTAGGCCTCCTCCGGGACGAGGCCGGAGCCGTCGGCGTCGCATGTCGTGACCGTGTCCGGGTACTTCGTCATGCAGGTCGGACAGATCGACATGTTCACCCCGTATCGTAGCAAGGATCGAGCGCGCCCTGCGCGACATGAATCAGCGCCTTTCCATGACCCATCGGCCGCGCTTTCACTCCGCCGTGAGCCCCTGGACACGGACGTCCTCGCGTCCACCCGTGGACCTCGCGGGGTCCGTCCGCTCCGTCTGCGCTATCCGACAACGTCGCGCGGTGTGGCCACCACCACGCGGTCGCGTCCGAGGCGCTTCGCCTCGTACATCGCCTCGTCGGCGCGCCGTTCGAGCTGGTCGGGGGTCTCGCGCTTGTCCCAGGTCGCGACGCCGATGGAGACCGTCTGGCGCAGCCGGAGGTTGCCTTCGACCTCCACCGGCTCGCCGTGGAGTGTCTGCTGGATGCGGTGGCCGGTGGCGTGCGCCTGCGTCGCGCCAGTGGCCGGCATGATGAGGACGAACTCCTCGCCGCCGCGACGCACGAGCACGTCGATGCGCCGCACGACCTTACGCACCCGGTCCGCGAACATGCGGAGCACGACGTCACCGACGGCGTGGCCATGGTTGTCGTTCACCGACTTGAAGTGATCGAGGTCCATGTAGAGCAAGCTGACGTCGCCCGAGGAGCGGCTCGCGCGTTCCATCTCCTCGACGAGGCGCGGCATCAGGTAGCGATGGTTGAAGGCCATCGTCGTGTCGTCGAACATGGCGAGCCGGCGAAGGCGCGCGCGCTCGATCGGAGGGGCCGAGCAGTTCGCGAGCAGACGGAGCATGAGCTGCTCCTCCTCGCCGAACGCATTCTCCAGGGGCGTGGTGACGGAGAGGACACCGATGACCTCACCGCTCGACCACAGCGGCTCGGCGATGATCGACCGCACACTGAAGGACTGCTTCCCTTCCGGTCTCAGCCACCGGCTATCGTGCTCGACGTCCCCGATCCGCGCGGGCTGTCCGTGCTCGACGACCCAGCCGAGCACCCCCTCGCCACGCTTGAAATCCATCGGGCGGTCTTCCTCGCCCGTGCCAGAGCGTGCGCCCGAGAGGAGTGACGTCCGTGTGGTGTCGAGCAGCCGTATCGACGCGTGATCGGCATGGAGGAGATCGAGGGTCGCCTCGGTCACCGCCTTGAGGAAGTCTTCGAGCGGGCGATCGTCGGTCAGCTGCGCCGTCAGCTGCAGGAGGACGTCGAGCGCAGCGCGCTGGGGGCGAGAGCTGGTGGGCATGAAGCGGTCCGCGGCGGTCCGTGTCTCTTGCAGCATAGTACGTCCAACGCGCGCGAAATCCGACAGCCTCGACGGCTCAGTGAAAATCACGACTCATGCTGTCGAGCGCCGGCAGCTGCGAGTCGAGGCGGTCGAGGCGATCCGCGATGACGTACACGACGCTCGCGGGCGCGTTCGGGTCGGCAGGCTTGTAGCCCTTCGGATCGTCCGAACGCTCGATGCGACCGTGGACCATGAGGAGCCGTGAGCCCGTCGCGACCTCGCGGTACTTCTCGAAGACCTTCGACCAGAGGACGAGATTCGAGAAGCCGTATTCGTCCTCCATCGTGACGAAGACGACGCCGCTCGCCGTGCCGGGACGCTGCCGGCAGATGACCATACCCGCGACACTGACCTTCGTGCCCGAGCGCAGAGAGAGGATGTCGCGTGAGGAGCGCGTCGTCTTCGGTAGGCGTGGGCGGATCAGCTTCATCGGGTGGTCGGAGACCGAGACGCCCGTGCGCTCGAGGTCGAGCACGAGCTGCTCGGCGCGCGACATCCGCGTGAGCGACGGACGGGCATCCTCGCTGTCGGTGCCCTCGAACAGACTCATACCGCGCGGCGCGGGCGCGACGACCTTCCAGATCGCGTCGCGACGGCTTCCGCACAGCTCGTCGAGCGCGCCCGACTCGGCGAGGAGGACGAGCTCTCGCTTGTCGAGGCGCGCGCGGGCGGTCAGGTCCTCGGAGCTCGCGAAGGGATGCTCTGCGCGTGCCTTCTCGATACGACGCCCCGCGTCCCCGCCGAGGCCGCTCACGAGCCGGAGCCCGAGGCGAATCCAGGTGGGCCGCAACGGATCGGGCCTGGTGCACACGCAGTCCCAGTCGCTGACGCCCACGTCGAGGGGCGCAAGCTGCACGCCGTGACGCTGCGCATCCTGGAGGATCGTCGAAGGTGAGTAAAAGCCCATCGGCTGGCTGTTGATCAGCGCCGTCGCGAACTCCGCCGGGTAGTGCACCTTGAGCCAGGCGCTCGCGTAGACGAGGAGCGCGAAGCTCGCTGCGTGGCTCTCGGGGAAGCCGTACTCGCCGAAGCCCTGGATCTGCTTGAAGAGCTGCTCGCCGAACTCCTCCGAGATGCCACGCTCGCGGAAGCCGACGAGCAGACGCTCGTGGTGCTTGTCGAGCGAGCCCGTCTTGCGCCAGGCGGCCATGTCGCGACGAAGGCGATCCGCCTCGCCGCCGCTGTAGCCGGCACCGACGATCGCGATCTGCATCACCTGCTCCTGGAAGAGCGGAACGCCGAGTGTGCGTTCGAGGATCGGCCGGAGGATAGGGTGCGGCGGGTCGTGCTTCTCCTCGCCGCTGCGGCGCCGCAGGTAAGGGTGGACCATGCCGCCCTGGATCGGACCGGGGCGCACGATGGCCACTTGGACCACGAGATCGTAGAAGGTTCGCGGGCGGAGGCGCGGCAGCATCGCCATCTGTGCGCGGCTCTCGATCTGGAAGACGCCGACGGTGTCGGCATTGCAGAGCGCGTCGTAGACCTCGGGGTCCTCGGCGGGGATGCTCGCCAGGCGCTCGATCGCCGTGCCGTGTGCGAGGCCGCGCTTGTCGCCCGACGCATACGACGGGTCGAGGACCGCGGCGTCCCTCACGAGGTCGAGGCATTTCCGGATCGCCGTCAGCATCCCGAGGCCGAGCACGTCGACCTTGAAGAAGCCGAGCGTGTCGATGTCGTCCTTGTCCCAGGGGACGACGGTGCGATCTTGCATCGTGGCCGGCTCGACCGGCGCGACCTCTGCGAGCGACGAGGCCGACAGCACGAAGCCGCCGACGTGGATCGAGAGATGGCGAGGAAACCCCTGGATCGCGCGCGCGAGCGCCACGGTGCGACGCACGCGCGGGTCATGTGACGAGAGGCCGATGGCCTTGAGGCGCGACTCGCTCACAGCGGACACGCCGTCCCACCACGTGACCACGCCCGCGAGCCGCTCGACCTGCTCGAGCGAGAGGCCGAAGACCTTGCCCACCTCACGGAGCGCGCTCTTCGCGCGGTAGCTGATGATCTCGCTGACCATCGCCGCGCGATCGCGGCCGTACGTCGCGTAGATCTCCTGGATGACCTCTTCGCGGCGCTCGTGCTCGAAGTCGACGTCGATGTCGGGCGGCTCGCGGCGCTCCGCGGAGAGGAAGCGCTCGAAGAGCATGTTCGAGCGAGCGGGGTCGACCGCGGTGATGCCGAGGCAGTAGCAGACGGCGCTGTTGGCGGCGCTCCCGCGGCCCTGGCAGAGGATGTCTCGGCGGCGGGCCATGTCGACGATGGCGCGAACGGAGAGGAAGTATGGCGCGACCTCGAGCTTCGCGATGAGCGCGAGCTCCTTGTCGAGCTGGGCCTTCACCTTGTCGGGGACGGCGCCGGTCGTCCCGGTTGTACCCGCGTAGCGATCACGCGCGCCGAGCTCAGCGAGACGTCGAAGGGCCTCGTCGGCCGTCTCGGGCTTGCTCGGGGTCAGGAAATCGCGATCGACGAGGTCGGCGATCTCGTACGGGAAGCGGTACGAGAGCTCCTTGATCGAGAAGCGGCACCGATCGGCGACGGCTCGCGAGCGTGCGACCCAGTCGGGATGCAGCGAAAAGAGGCGGAGGATCTCCTCCTCGCTCTTGAGGTGAGCCTCGGTGTTGGGGAGGAGATCGCGGCCGGCCTCGTCGAGGGTCTTGCCCTCGCGGATGCAGTGGAGAAGATCGTAGATCGGCTTGTCCTCCGGCTTCGCGAAGAGGACGCGATTCGTCGCGCAGAGTGCCACGGCGTGCGTACGCGCGGCATCGAGGGCGCGCGTGACGCGGACGCGATCTTCACCGTCCTTGTGGAGGTGCACGGAGATCGAGAGACGAGGACCGAACGCGCGGTGGAGCTCGGCGATCGGCAACGTGGCGTCCGCGAGAGCCCACAGGCCTTCCGCGTGCGTGCACACGAACGCCACCGGGATGCCGGCGAACGTGTTGCGAGGAAGCTCCTCCTCGTCGAGGTTCTCGGTGCGCTTGGTGGGCTGCGACCTGGGGTGACGACGGTGGCTCTCCGTCAGGATCTTGCAGAGATTTGTGTATCCTACATGGTTTTCGACGAGGACGGTGAGCGTGATCGGCTTTCTCGGCAAGTTCGCCAAGTTCGCCAGGTTGTCGAGCGCGCGTGTCTCGCCACCTTGCTCGAGCGTGAGCTCGCAGCCGACGATGACCCGAACGTTCCGCCGCTCTCCTTCCTCCTGGGCGCGCACGATGCCGTAGAGGCCGTCGCGATCGGCGATGGCAATGGCGTCGTACCCGAGCTCGGCGGCGCGAAAGATCATCAGCTCGGGCGGCGTGGCGCCGGCGAGGAAGCTGAAGTTCGTGCGTGCCGTCAGCTCGATGTACTTGCTCGGCCGCTCCTCGATCGCGCGACGGAGCGCGAGGAGCTCCTTGACCGCGTCGTCGGTACCCTGCGCAAGCTCGAACGATCCATCCGGCGCCAGGGGCAACCGCGAGGTCGGGTCGAGGCGGATCCGGTTGCCCACGGGGACATTCTAGCACGAGGACTGAACACCCGCTCAGTCCCCGAAAAGGGCTATTTTTCCAAGCGCTTCATTCCGCGGGAGCCATCGTCCCAGGCGCCGCGCTCGGAGCGGTCGCCGGCGCCGCGCCACCCGCACGCTCCTTCGCGCGCTCGGGGATCGACGCATGGGAACCAAGCAGCTCGCGATAGTGTCGCTGCGCTTCCTCGTGGTCGCCCTGGTCCCACTGGACGTCGGCAAGACCGAGGAGCGCCGGCGCATAGCTCGGGCTCGTCGCGAGCGCCCGCTCGTAGCTCGCCTTCGCAGCGGCCAGATCCCCTTGCGCGCGTGCGACCTCCGCGAGGCCGGCGTGGGCCTCGACGTTGCCGCTGCTCAGCTGGAGCGCGCGCTCGTAGAGCGCCTTGGCGCGGGTAGGATCGCCCCCGCGACGCGCCGCACCCGCGCGCGAGAGAACCTCGGAGAGCGCGAGCTGCGAATCCACCTCGCTGAGCATGCCCGGCCGTGACGTCGCGCCAGGCGAGCCCGTGGCGGCAGGTCCGCCGCCCGCGGAAGCGCTTGCCGCCGGCGCGAGACCTACGCTCGCGGACAAGGCGGGAGGATTTGAAGAACCCGGAACGGCCGTCGACGAGGTCGCTGCTGTCGATGCCGCCTTCGCCGACGGAGGCAGAGTGCCCGTCGACTCCGCCGTCGCGGTCGGCGTGACGGGGCTGGGCGTCGTAGGGCTTCGCGTCGCGTAGGCGACGACGGCCGCGAGCACCGCGCAAACGGCAACGGGCATCAGCCAGCTGCGCTTGGCCTCGGGGGCGGACACGGGAACGCTTGCCTTGGCGACGGCGCGCGACGGCCGCGTAGCGGTCACGGTCGGCTCGACGGGAGCCACCGGCGGCGGCGGCGAGCTGGCTACCGTGATCGTGGGCGGAGGAGGCGCAGGAGCCAGGCTTCGGGGAGGAGGCGGAAGCGTGCGGAGCGCACCGGCCTTTGGCGGCGGAGGCACGCTCGACGACCGAGTGCTGATGGTGGGCTCGGAGCCGGCCGCCTCAACGATGACGAGATCACGAAGGGAGAGCAGCTCGCCCCCGCTCGGCTCATCTTGATTAGGCAGGTCTTTGGGCGAGGGCGTCTTGGGCCGCGTGCTGAGAACGACCGGCGGCGGCTGA
>JAYSXP010000151.1:0-1950 GCA_043717125.1 Polyangiaceae bacterium
CAACCGGTCCAGAGGCTGGGTCAGTTGTTATTTTTGAAGCAATTGGCAAGAGACCAAACGGATGTTCTGATATACCTCCCACGGTTTTGTCTGGTCTCCAAATAGAGCCAAACACATTCTTTAATTATCGGGGTAGGGTAGCGATGGCCTTTGTAAGAAGGGGCTATCTTTATTTTTTGGGATTTGGTCAGTTTGGTTTTCAGGTAATTACACTGCTCTCATCGGTTAGGAAGTTTTACAGAAAGAATTACCGGGCAGTATCTCACATTTCGCCCTCTTTCGCTTCCTTAAGCTGACAATACCGATTACACCAGTCTTTGGACTATCTAACTCCGGCCAGTGTCTATTTTGAAAAATAAAAAGAGGTTTGGTTGCCTTTAGACCAGCCGCAAAGTTGATAAATTATCAGCCAGCGTTCCACCTTAAATTCGACAATTTCCTGTCTTGACTTTAGGGGACGTTATAGTTTAGCATCTCCTTTGGGCCAGAATTATGGTATAAGAATAGTTTACCAAGTTCATACAATCTATATATTTTCCTTTTCGGTATTAATCTTATAATCAAAAAGGTATCATTTTAGGTTTTTTCATTGGTTTTAACAAGGGTTCTTTAGGGTTGGATAACCTCAATGGTATGTAGAAAAGTAGAATGAGTTTGTTGGGTTCACCATTTACAAACTTTAAAAGGGTTTAAGATGAGTTCAGCACCAAAACATAATCCCCAGGATAGTAGCCCACCGAATTTTGCAAAGAATCAATCAAAAGGTGAGGCGAGTAAAAATGCTGAAACTTTGGAACATGTTACCGGTGAAAAAGAACGTGTAATAAAACTGGGCCGCATAAGGCAAATCATGTTCGGTTCCCTTGATGGCTTATTGGTTCCGCTTGGGGTTATCAGCGGGGTGGCCGGGGGTACTGCCGATACTAAAGCCGTGATTATTGCCGGGCTGGCGGAAGCTTTTGCCGGAGCCTTGTCCATGGGAGCAGGCGAGTTCATCTCTGGAAAGTCGGAGGCTCTGGTCCAAAAAGCCGAAGTTACAGCCGAAATCGAACAGATGCGCCTTAACCCTCAAAAAGAGATCGAGGAATTTGTCGTAATTCTTGAAAGCGAAGGCGTTAAGCACGAAGACGCGGTTGTAATTGCCCACAGGTTGAGCCAGAACCCATCGTCTTATACCAAGACAATGGTCGAAAAAGAACTGGGCCTGGAATTAAACCCTGAAACGGTCAAAGTTACCGAAGGGATAACGATTGCGCTTTCCTATATTGTCGCGTCAATAGTGCCTTTAATTGCTTATTTCTTCCTGCCGGTGGGGACGGCTTTCCTGGTGTCTTTAGGACTTAGCTTTTTGTTTTTAATTGGGCTGGGAATAGTTCGAGGCAAACTGGCGAAAACCAGCCTGCTTGGCAGCGCGTTCGAAATAATCCTGGTCGGGACTGTATCCGGCCTGGGAGGCTATTTATTGGGGACCTGGCTGCCAAAACTGCTTGGCTACTAACCTTTTTCTATGCTTGAGAAAGGGTTTGCAGGGCTGGAGTTCGACCAAAAATGAAACTTCCACCGGAAAGTGATGAGAAAACGGATTTCAACGACCGGCTAGAACAAATAAGAGGGTACTTCATGAAGCAGATTTCTTTTTCGAAAATCCATAAAATTTACCTGATTAAAAAATTGCATCTTTCAAGCATTGTTTTCTTTATGGCGAGTCTTCTTCTGGCTGGCCTGGGTCCTGTGCAATTTCAAACGGTTTTTGCAAGAACATTTTCGCCAAAGGCGATACAACCCTCTAGCCTTTACAAAGATAAGAAGCCGCTGTCTTTCAGCAACTTACAAATTACCGGACAGGCGCAATCCAACTTTGTAACAATCGAAAATGGTCATTTTTCTCTCGCTGGCAAACAAGTCACCTTAAAAGGCTTGAATTTTTATCCTCATCTGGCTGCCTGGGCC
>JAYSXP010000152.1:0-16775 GCA_043717125.1 Polyangiaceae bacterium
GGCGAGCGGTAGCTGATGTGCTTGCGCGCAAGGTCGATCTCGTCGGCGCCCACGATCCGGTACGTGATCGCGTTGCCATCCTCGTCCTCGACGCCGACGGTCGCGCCGAAGAACGCGCGATCGTTCGCAGAGGCCTCACGATCGGCGGGGCCCACGACCGTGGCCGTCTCCAGGCGCTTCGTCAGGTAGTGGATGCGCCGGTCGATCTCGCGGAGCTTCTTCTTGCCGTAGATGTACTCGGCGTTCTCGCTCCGATCGCCCTGCGCCGCAGCGTCGGCCACGTCCTGGACGATCTTGGGGCGCTGCTTCGTGCGGAGCTCGACGAGCTCGTCCTGCATCCGACGCGCACCGACGCGCGTGATGTAGTGCGGCTCACGCGGTGGCCCGTTCACTTGCCGAGCCCTCTGATGAGCACATCGAGCACCCACGGACGAGGCACCGTGCCGTCGCCGAGCTCGAGCACCGCGCTCGCGATGGCGCGCCGGGACGCGTTCATCGGCACGGAGAGGATCGCCCAGCGATCGCCGAGCGGAGCGCCCCACTGCCGGCCGGCCTGGACGCGTACGCACCGGGAGCCTGGGCAGATGGCGACCGTCGTTCCCGGTGGCCGAACGAGGGCGAGCGCACGTTCGGCGAATTCCACTCGATCAAAGCTTTCCGTCGAGCTCTGCGATGGCTCGTCGATCTCTTCGAGGCGCTCGAGCTCCATGCGCGGCATCCTGTCGGGAGTCTATCCGAGCGACTCACGTGGCGCGAGTCACGGGCGATGGATGCGGCTCTGAAGCTCGAAGTAGTAGCTCACCAGATCGCGCTCTTTATGCCCCATTTCGACGAGGCGCGCGACGCGGCCGAACGGCCACACGCGGGTCTCCGGCGGGACGATCATCGCCCAGTATCCGAGCTTGTTCGGCGAGATGTCGAGCCACTCGGAGTCGAGGCGTCGCGCGAGGATCTCGCTGAGGAAGGCGCCGTGACGGCGCAGCTCGTAGGCGTCCTCGACCGTACGGATCGTGTGGTCGGGAAACGTCTCGAGAAGTACGGCCTGCATGACCTCGATCCCGCTCACGTCGGCGCGCAGCTCGATCCCGCGCTTCAGTCGGTAGTCGAGGCCGAGCTCGCGTGAGAGCAGCGTGAACGCGACCCGCGCCTCGAGGATCGACTTCGGGAGCGTGTCGATGGCGCGCCCGTCCGCACCGAGCCCCGCGGGGAGGGCGAGGTGCTCGGCGAGCTCGTCAGCCGGACCGGTGAGCCTGGGAAGGACGGGGGCCCTGGGCAACAGCGGCGCGGGGCTCTCGACGCGAAACGGCGGAAGCGAAGCGCCGTGCATCTCGAGCTCGGCCTCGAGCGATGCGCGACCAAGGTTCGCGTGGCTGTTGCGTCGGAGGTTCTTCTCGCGCTCGAGTGTGCGAGCGACTTCTTCGGTCGACGACGGAGGCAAGTCGGCGTCGAGCACAGGCGTCGACATCGACGCGCGCATCGGCGGCAGATCGTGATTGCTCGAGCGCGCAGGCTTCGGCGACGCCGACGGCGGACGGAGCGGCGTGGGGCGCGCGTGAACTCCTCCGTGGACAGCGCTCCCAGACACCTCGGCAGCGCGCTTCGCGTGCTCGAAGTCCTGGCCGGTCAGCGTAGCCTTCTCGCTCGTCGGCCCGCGCAGGCTTGGCGGCGCTCCGACGTTCGGAGGAGGAGGCTCGTTGCCCTCGGGCTCCGCGCGAGGGTCGTATTTGGGCGGCGCGCGCGACTCCATCTGCACGACGCCCATGCTGCGTCGCCGCGGAATCAGCGAGGGCCTCGGCATGTCGTCCGGTACGTGCGCGGTGGCGGGCGGCGGCGGAGCATCGAGCTCGGGGCCGGGCAGCTCCAGCGTGAAGGAGGCGGCGCTGGCGTCGTCGTCGCCGTGGAGGTCGAGGTCGAGCGGAGGAGGGGGCGCGGTCGGCATGACGTCCGCGCTCTGCGGCCGGCGACGGAGCGGCGGCGGCGCCGCCGGAAGGCTTCGCGGCGGCGGTGGGGCGGACGGCACCGGCAGCGGTGCGACGAGCGCCGCGGGCGGCGGTGCCTTCGGCAGCGTTGGCGTCGGCGTCACCGAACGAACCGAGGGCGGGCGCGGGAACGACGAGACCCCTGCTCGCGGCAGCTCGAGGTCGCGCTCGGGATCACGCTCGGTGCGGGTGTGGGTTCGCGGATTGGGCGCCGGCGGAAGCTGGCTCATCGCCGGAGCCGGGCCTACGGACCATCCCGGCGGCGTGGAGGACGACGGCCGACGGGCGTCGTCGGGCGGAGGCTTGCTGTTGCGCTTGGTCGGGACGCGACTTCGCTGAGGCGCGAACGAGCGAGGCATGTTGGGGTCCGGCACCGATACGGGCGGCACCGACGGTGAATGAGTCGGCAGAGCGGCTGGCCGCTGGCTCGGCGCCGCGGACATGCTGTCGACCTGTGTCTTGTGCGTCTCGGGCGCCGCGCCGACGGCTCGCGCGAGCAGGCGCTTCGCCCGCAGCAGCAGCCCCTCGTCGACGCCTGGCGCATCGACGAGGTCGCGCGCGTACGGCATCGCTCGACGCGGATCGCCGGAGTCGAGCCATGCTTCCGCGGCGAGGAGCGAGAGCTCCTGGAACGACGTCATCGAGAGCGCGAGCGCCGAGACACGTTCGGCGATTAGCTTCGGCGGTTCTAGCCTGAGCGCAAGCGACGCACGCGCGCGCAGGTACGTCGTGCCCGGGGTGCGGCCGCGTACGCGTTCGGCCTCTTCGATGGCCTCGAGGATCAGCTCGTACGCCTCGGCGTCGAGGCGCGTCTCGATCGCCCAGAGGGTGGGGTCGGAGAGAGGCCCGCGCTCGGGGATGTCGCGAACGGCGATGGCTCGCTCGAGCGACGCATAGAGGGCGCGCGCGTCATCGTCGCCTGCCGCCTCGGCGCGTGCGCGCACGAACGCGATGACGTCGGCTCGCGGCAACTGCTCCCGAACGTCCGGCTTCGGGCCGAGGCCCGCGAGGTCGGCGAGCATCGTGCGGAGGGAGGTGAGCGCGCTCGCGTTGGGACGCCGGTGGGTTCGTTCCCCGGGCTTGCGCTGCTTCGTCCACGCTTCGGTCGAGAGGAAGATGGTCGTCTCGTCCGCCTCGTCCTCGATGAGCGCCGCGAGGTAGAGTGCTTGGAGCGCAACCGCCGCGGCCGGCGTCGCGAGCTCCGCGACCATCAGCGGCAGGTCGATGAAGACCCCGCGGTAGCTGTGAGAGCCCGCATCGTAGCTGTCCGCCTGGAACAGCTCGAGCGCGCTCAGGTAGGGCGCGACGTGCTTGGCGGCGAGGCCGCGCGCATAGGCCTTCGAAAGGACGGGGTGCATCGTCGTCGCGCAGTCGCGGGCGAGGGACGCTGTCGCTCCGGCCTGCCTGAGTCGAGCGCGTGCACGCTCGACGGTCGTCTGGTAACCGTGCTCGCGCACGCGGCCCGGCTCGCTCGACCGGAGCTCGATGTCAGCGATTTCGAAGAGGATGTACTCGGCCTCCGGCGGAGCGTTCGCCCGGAGAACGACCCGATCGCCGATGAGCAGCATGCACGTCGTCGCCGAAGTGGGAGGCACCGAGAACGCGGCCGGACCGCCTCCCGCCGCCGGCGGAACCGACGGCCCCGCGGCGCCTGCCTGCGCAGGGAAGACGGGGGGGCGGCCGGAGTTGCTCACAACCCTCGTTTTACAGCGCATTTCAAGCAGCTGCCCACTTCTGTAACGGGGCTCACGGAGGGGCTTTTTTTGTGGATCCTCCTCACGGCGGACGCCTATACACGTAGGCTATGCGTACTCGTCTTTTCGTCTCGGCTCTCTTCACGACGGCTGCGCTCGGGGTTTTCGGTCTCGGTGCTTTCGCTTGCGGCGCAAAGCCCGCGCCGAAGGAGCCGATGATCACCGAGACGGTGTCCGATGCCGGTCCGGAGGACGCCGCACCGCCGGAGCCGCCCAAGCCGAAGTCGCTCTACGAGCGCCTCGGGGCGAAGGAAGGCATCACGAAGGTCGTCGACGCGTTCCTCAAGAACATGATGGGCAACGACGTCGTCAAGAAGCGCTTCGCTAAGCTCTCCAAGGACAAAATCGACAAACTCCGCAATCACCTCGTCGACCAGATCTGCAAGGAGTCGGGCGGTGACTGCGAGTACTCCGGCAAGAACATGAAGGACGCCCACAAGGGCATGAAGATCACGGAACCCGAGTGGAATGCCGCGGTCTCCGCGCTCAAGGCGGCCCTCGACGAGAACAAGGTCGCCGAGAACGAGATGAACGATCTCATCGGCCTCGTCGCTCCGATGAAGGACGACATCGTCGAGGTCAAGGCGAAGCCGAAGAAGTAGGACTTCTCTCGTGAAGGACGCCTCCGACGCCATCCTCGGCTCCGAACAAGCCGCCTACCTCGAGGGGATCGAGCCCGCACGTGACGCTCTCCTTGCGGAGATCGAGAGCTTCGCGCACGACCGACGCCAGCCCATCAGCGATCCCGAGGTCGCGTCGTTCCTTGCGGTGACGGCGCGAGCCTCCGGCGCGAAGCGCATCGTCGAGGTCGGCACCAACATCGGCTACGGCGCCATCGTGCTCGCGCGTGCCGCCGGTCCCTCCGCTCGGGTCGTGACGATCGAGAATGACCCGCAGACCGTGACCATCGCTCGCGGATACATCACCCGCGCGCGACTCGACTCGCAGATCGAGGTGCGTCAGGGCGATGCCATCGCCGAGCTCGAGTCTCTCGTCGCCGGTCCGGAAGAGATCGACCTCGTCTACATCGACTGCGTGAAGGAGCACTATACGCGCTACCTCGAGCTCGTGGTGCCGCGGCTCTCGGCGCGGGGCGTCATCATCGCGTACAACGTGCTCTGGAAGGGCCTCGTCGCGAAGTCCGAGGTCCCCGCGAAGGAGCAGGTTCGCGTCGAAGCGCTGCGCGCGTTCAACCGTGCGCTCGTCTCCGATCCGCGTCTGCGTGCGGTGGTACTGCCGCTCGGCGACGGCGTCGGTTACGCCGTTCGCTCGAGCAGCTGAGTCAGCGGGCGGTTCAGGCTGGCGGAGGTGCCGCGGGTTGTGCGCCGGCGAGCGGCGCCATCACGGGCTCGGTGTCCTCGACCGCGCGCTTGTACCCGCACTCCTTGTCGGCGCAGGCGATCATGGGCTTCGCCTTCGTTCCGCCCATGACGAGATACTTCGCTCCGCAAGAGGGGCACGGCTCGGGGATCGGCTTCATCCAGAGCTTGAAGTCGCACTTCACGGTCTCGTCGTTGTAGCGGCTGCAGCCGTAGAACGTCTTGCCGCCCTTCTTCTTCGGACGGACCTCGATGATGTCGCCGCCGCATTTCGGGCAGGGAACACCGAGCGGCACAGGCCTCGCGTTCTTGCACGCGGGGTAGCCGGTGCACGAGAGGAACTCGCCGTAGCGGCCGCTGCGGAGGGACATCTTCTTTCCGCACTTGTCGCAGTCGAAGTCCGTCTCGCGGGGAGCGGCGGCGCCGTTGCCGTCGGCGCCCATGTCGCGCGTCGCCTTGCACTTGGGGTAGTTCGAGCAGCCGGCGAACCAGCCGTTCTTCGCCCAGCGCTTCGACATCGTGCCGCGCGGAAGGGCGCGGAGCTTCTCGTCGGTGCCCTCGGGCGCGTCAGGCCCGCAAGCGTCGCAGAACTCGCCCTCCATGAGGACGGGCTCGGGGTTCCAGCGCTTCAGCTTCTTGCCCTTCTCGAGCTGCTCGCGGAACTTCTTGTAGAAGCGCGAGAGGAGAACGGTGCGCTCTTCGTTGCCGGCTTCGACCTCGTCGAGCTCCTGCTCCATGCTCGACGTGAACGTCGGGTCCATGAACTCGAGCTCGCTGCGGAGAAGGCCGTCGACGACCATCTTGCCGAGCAATGTGGGACGGAACGAACGACCGTCGACCTTCTCGACGTAGTCGCGCGCCTGCACCTTGCTGATGATCTCGGCGTACGTGCTGGGGCGGCCGATGCCGCGCTCCTCGAGCTCGCGGACGAGCGAGCCCTCGTTGAAGCGCGCCGGCGGCTGCGTGAACTTCTGCTCGGCGAGAACGCCGGGGGGATTGACGAGCTCGAGGGTGTCGCCCTCCTTCAGCTCGGGGAGAGAGGCCTCGCCCTCGGCGGGCTCCTCGGCCTTCGCGGCACCCTCTGCGGTCTTGTCCTCGGGCTCCTCGCCGCCGGCCTGGGCCTCGCCCTCGACGCCCGCGCCGTAGACCTCGAGCCAGCCCGCGAACTTCAGCACGCGACCGCTTGCGCGGAGCATGTACGAGCTCGCCTTTGCCTTCGCCTCGATGTCGATCGACGTCTGGACGAAGATCGCGTCCTTCATCTGGCTCGCGATGAAGCGCTCCCAAATCAGCTTGTAGAGCTTGAACTGCTCGTCCTTCAGGTGCTTTCGCACGGCGTCCGGCGGGTAGTCGAGAGACGTCGGCCGGATCGCCTCGTGGGCGTCCTGCGAGTTCTTCTTCATCTTGAAGACGTTCGGCTCCTTGGGGATGGAGTCCGCGCCGTACTTCGCCGTCGCGTAGTCCCGTGCTCCCTGTAGCGCCTCGGGGGAGACACGCGTGGAGTCGGTACGCATGTACGTGATGAGACCGACGGTGCCGAGCTCCTTGCCGAGGTCGATGCCCTCGTAGAGCCCCTGCGCGACCTGCATCGTGCGCTTGGCGCCGAAGCCGAGGCGGTTGACCGCGTCCTGCTGGAGCTTGCTCGTCGTGTACGGCGCATAGGGCTTGCGCTTGCGCTCCGACGTCGTGACCTTGGCGACGCGGAAGGTCGCGGACTCGAGATCGGCCTTCACGCGGGCGGCGGTGACGCCGTCCGTGACCTCGAGCTTCTTGCCGTTCTCTTGCGAGAGACGCGTCGCGAACGGCACCTTCTTCGGGGCGCCCCCGTTGGCCTTCACCAGCTTCGCGAGCTGCGCGCCGATGTTCCAGTACTCGACCGGAACGAACGCCTCGATCTCGCGCTCCTTGTCGACGATGAGGCGAAGCGCGACGCTCTGCACGCGGCCGGCGGAGAGCCCGAAGGCGAGCTTCGACCAGACGAGCGCCGACACGTCGTAGCCGACGATGCGGTCGAGGACGCGGCGAGCACGCTGCGCGTCGTAGAGGTTCTTGTCCAGGGCACGTGGAGAGGCGACCCCCTTGAGCACGCCGTTCTTCGTGATCTCGTGGAACTCGACGCGCTTCGCCTTGAGGGGCTTGCCGGTCAGCTCTTCGGCGAGATGCCACGCGATGGCTTCGCCTTCGCGATCGGGGTCGGTCGCGAGGAGGATGTCGTCGGCGTCCTTCGCGGCCAGCTTGAGCTCGGCGAGGACCTTCTCCTTACCGGGGACGACCTCGTAGGTCTCCTTGAAGCCGTTCTCGAAGTCGATGCCCATCTTCTTGGGCAAATCTTTGACGTGACCCTTCGAGGCGAGGACCTCGTAGCCCGCGCCCAGGTACTTCTTGATCGTCTTGGCCTTCGCCGGAGACTCGACGACGACGAGTGTCTTACCCATGCCTTGTTTGATGCCCCCGCGTTGCGCGGCCGCCCAAGGAGCTCGAGATCGGAACTCCTAAGTGTGCCCGTACTACTGTCAAAGAAGCGAATAGTCCTGCTAGGTTACCTCGCCGATCTGCGACGAAAGAACCCGTCAGGGCCCTCTACTACTACGTCCTTGAGGGACAGCGTCAAGAGTGCCGTTACGACGGGGGGTACCTGGAGACCCGTCCGGTCGACGATCTGATCGACGTGCTGCGGCGTCCTTGAAAGTGCTGAAAATACAGTCTTTTCTCCCTCCGTCAGCCCCTCCGCCGCGGGGGCGTCTGAAGGGGTCTCAGGAATTCGTACATTGGCCCTAGCTCGGGCGCGGGTCGGGAGCGGCAGAGCGAGCTGCGGCGCCTGTACCGGCGGGTGGAGGCCGAGCGCCTTGAGGAGCTGGCGAGTCGAGCAGAGCGGTCGGGCGAGCCCGAGCTCGATGTCGGTCGACCCGCCGCAGAAGGAGGTCATCCATGGCGCCGCCGTCATGGCCCACACAGGGCGGCCGAGGTCGCGCGCCCAACCGCACGCGTTCCGGGAACCGGACTGGTGATGGGCCTGGATGACGACGAGCTCCTCGGCGAGCGCCGCCAGGATCCCGTTTCGATAGAGGAGGTTGTCGCGGCAGCTGGAGGTGTCGTCGTCGAACGGCCAGATCATCCGGCTGTCCTCCGAGCTCGCGATCTCGTCGAACAGCGACTGATGGTCCTTCGGGTAGAGCCGACGCCGTCCCGTCGGGCTCACGACCCAGGTCGTGCCGCCCGCCTCGAGCGCCCCGCGATGGGCGGCAGCGTCGATGCCGACGGCGCCTCCCGACACGATCACGATTCCCGCCGAGGCCAGCTGGAACGCGAGATCGTGGGTGAAGGCGCAGGCCTCCTCGCCCGCGCGACGCGAACCGACGATCGCGATCGCCCGCCGTGGCTCGAGCGGACCGCTCGTCGTCAGTACGGCAGGCGGATTGGGCAGAGCGTGAAGAGCCTTCGGGTAGTCGGGATGGGCGAGCTCGTATCTCATGCCCACCACGTCGGCCACCGACCGACACAGTTGCTCGACGCCTTTCCCTCACTCCGCGCGATGCTCGCGGGCCGCGTTCCGGACCGATGCCGCGCGCAAGGCCGACGCGGGATGCTGCGCGAGATACGTCGGCAAGAAGCGGCTCGTGTGAACGATGCGCTCGGCCTCGAGCTGCGCGAAGAAGCGGAGCAAGCCGAGCGCGCCTTCCTCGCTTCGACCCGCGTCGAGAACGCGCGTCGTCGCCTCGACATCGCGTTGCACAGCGCGACCTGGGTAGATGCTCGCTGCGCCCTCGAGCGCGCGACGCTGCTCGCCGCTCGTCCACTCGTCGTCCTCTGCCTCGTGCGTCGCGGTCGGGTGCGCGCAGACGAGGTCACCCGCGCGGAGGTGCGTCAGCTCGCGCGCGATGACGAACGAGAGCGCCTCGCGGAGCCGCGTCTCGTGGGGCGCGCCGGCCAACTGCCCGGTGAAGAAGCCAGGCGGAGGAGGAAGCAGGCGCCGCCCCGGTACCTGCACGCGCGCGACGAAGGCGGCGTAATCCTCCACGTTTCGGGCCTTGCTTGCCTCGTCGTAGCTCTGGGCCCGCGCAACTGTGGAGACGAGGCGCAGCATCGCGTCGGAGAGAACGATCACGTAGTCGCCGTCGTCGTCGCAGGCGACCATGGCGCGCGGGTCGCTCGGGCTCGGATCGAACGCGACATAGACGCCGGTCAGCCGGCGCTGGTCGGCGGGCGTGAGGCCGGCCACGAGCCTCTTCGTCTCGGCTTGGGCCTTCTGCCTGAGCTCGAGCGTCTCCAGCTCCGGGGCGATCTCGTCCGCGCGCGCGGCTCGCGGGCTCGCCGCGAAAGGTGCCGCCGCGAGGACGGCGAACACGAGGACGAGCATGCGCCGCATGGGATTCACGTAGCACCCGGTCGGCCATCCGCCGAGCGAGTTGCGTGCCGGCTACTGACGGACGAACTTGAACGGGATGTTCACGGTCGTGGTCGAGCCTGGAGCATTGAATTTCCAGCTCCGGACCTGGCTCTCGATGCATTTGCCGACGACCGGATCGTCGCCGCTCGACGATGTTCCGGAGACGCTCCCGTCCGGCGCGACCGTCGCACTCACGAGTACGTTGACGCTCGACTTCTGGTCCGCGCCGCCGCGTTCCCAGCACGTGCGCTTCACGCCCGCGCGGTGCGACGCCACGACACGCTCGACCGAGGACGAGTCGAGCCCACCGCCGCCAGCGGCCCCGGCGCCCGAGCCACCACCGACGTTCGGTCCGCCCGTACCGGGAACGAGGCCTCCAAGATCGATGCTCTTCTTCTCGGGCATGCCCGCCGCGGCACCGCCGCTTTTGGGCCCGGTCGCGACGGCGACCTTGCCCGTCGGCGAGCTCGCCGACGCGTTCAGCTCGGCGGACGGAGTAGGTAGCGGCACGTCGTTCTTCACCTCGGCCGTCGTCGTTGGGACCGTGGCCGTCGCGGGCATCTGGATGACCACCGGCGCCTGTTGCGGCGGCTGTCGGAAGACGAAGACCGCGGCCGATACGCCGAACACGCCGGTGAAGAGAAGGACCGGCCAGAACCAGAGAGGCACGCCGCGCCTCTGCTGCGGGGGAGCCGGTGCGGTCGAGATCGACGCCATCGAGGGCATCGACGGCTGCGACGCGGCGTAGGGCGGCGGGGCCAGCTGGAACGAGGCCGACGGGCCAGAAGGTCCGGGTGGTACCGCGAACGGATCGCTGATCGCGAGAGGCGCGGGCGGCGGCGGCAGCGCGGGCTGCATGTGCGGCGGCGCAAAGCTGGGAGCCGGTTGCGGAGCAAAGGCCGGCGCGAACGCGGCCGCGCCTCCTGCGCCTCCACTGAGGGGAGCCGTGATCGGCGGCGCGTCGTCAATGCTGCGCAGCTCGGCGGCCGCGACACGAAGCGGGACGACATTGCTCCGCGACGGAGCCTGCGGCCGCGGCTCGAACATCGGGGCCGCGGGCCGCGGCGGCTCGGGGCTTCGGGACGGTGTGGAGGGGGCTGACGGGCGCTGCGCATGCGGCGGCTGAGCCGCCGGCGCGCGCGGAGGGCTGGAGCCTCGGCCTTCGTTCACGGGCGGCGAGACGAGCGACGGTCGATTGCCTTGCGCGGCTTCGCGGACGATCGCGGCGAGCTCGGGGATGCTACGAACCGGTCGCCACTCCTCGAGCCCTTCCTGCCAGCAGAGCGAGTCCTCGGTGACGGCGCCCGACGCCGCCTTCCTGCGAAGCTCGGAGATACGGACCGGCCCTACCGGTACGCCGTTGATCGCCACGTACCATTCGTCGGTGACGCTCAGCTCGATCCGCGAGCCGCTCTGCTGACCGTACGGCAGCGACTGCGGCGCGTCCTGAACGGTCCGCTGGAACGCGCCCGCGAGCGCGCTCGAGGCCGGCGCCTGACTTTGTCCGGTTGGTGCGCGTGGCTTTGCGGCTGAGAGGCTCGTCGCGAGGCTGTTCTTCGCCGCGGGGCGCGGAACCTCCGAGCCGCCGGCGCCGAGCGCGCCGGGCGGCGACGTCGACACGCTCGTCTCCGTGACGGCAGCCCGCACCTCGATCTGGTGGCCACACTTGCGGCACTTCATGCGGACGGTCTTGCCCGCCACCTTCTCGTCGGCGATCTGGTACTTGGCTTTGCAGTTGTCGCAGAGAAACTTCAAAGGGGGCCCACCGCCTCTCCAGACTAGCCGACCTTCAAGAGGATATGTTTCAGACGCTTGCGAGCCCCCGAAGTTTTGGCTTTTTTAGAGAAGCTTCAGGAGGTGGCTCTTGATCGACGCGCGCGTGTCCGGGTCGGGCGCGACGTGGACACACCTCTCCCACATCTCCACCGCCTTATGACGGAAGCCAGCCTTCTCGTAGAGGACCGCCAGGTTCTTCAGGGCCGGAAAGTGCTTCGGATTCAGGTCGACGGCTCGCTCGAGCTCCGTGATGCCGTCGTAGATCTGGCCCTGTTTGCCGTAGATGAGCGCCAGGTGGTACCGAAGGCGATAGGCGAGGGGGTCGACGCTGATGCCTTTCCGCAGCATCGAGATCGCCATGTCGATCTCACCCGCCTTGTAGGCCGCGATGCCGTCCTCGAGGTACTTCGCGGCGTTGCGGCTGATCTGCTCCGGGTCTGCGACGGACGGAAGGCCGTCGGCGCGCGCGAGGAGATGCGCCACCTTGGCGAGGATGTCGGCGATGCGGAACGGCTTCTCGATGTAGTCCTCGATGCCGTAGTTCGCCTTGAGGTCTGCGGCGATGCGCCAGCCGCGATAGACCGCGCTCATCATCAGGATCGGGATAGACCCGTACTTGTCGCTGTCCTTGAGGCGCTTGGCGATGTCGAACCCGTGGAGCTCCGGCAGCATCGCGTCGAGGAGGATGAGGTCGGGCGTCTCCTCCTTCACCATGCGGAGCGCGAGCAGGCCGCGATCCGCCTCGATCACCTGATGTCCCTTGTCGACCAGGAGCCGGCGCACCAGCTTGCGAATGTCTTCTTCGTCGTCGACGACGAGGATCTTCTTCCCGCTTCCGCCCGCGGGCGCGGGGCCCATTCCGGCGGCGGTCCGCATCTCGGCCGAGAGCATCGAGACCTTGGAGACCTCCTCGTCGAGCGGCTCGAGGTCGCTCTGCTCGATGTTGGCCTCGGCGGCGACACCCTCGATCTGTTCGTCGACGACGACCGATGGTGCGCCCGGCGCGACGCTGTCGCGCTCGCCGCCGAGGGCGCCCGTCGGCGCCAGAAACTGGCCATCTTCGGCCTCGCCGCGGCCGGCGCCGAGACGCTCGAGCGCTCCAGCGGGCGCCGCGGGTGCGGCATAGTGGGGCTCGCCGAGCTCCTTCGCGTTATACGCGGCGCGGATCGTTCGCTCGAGAGTGCTCGTGATGGCGACATAGGGATACACGCGACGCCCGGTGACGAACTCGAGCTCGTCGATCAACCGCTTGTCCTGCGGGTTCGCCATCGCGAGAAAAAGTCGGTCGTCGCGGGCGAGCACTGGCAGGATGAGGCTCGATTCCGCGACCTCGCGCGGGACGAGCTCGAGGTGCGTGACCTTGATAGCGATCTGGTTCAGGTCGATGCCGGGGACGCCGAACTGTTCGGAGAGCGCGCGCAGCACGTCCGTCTCGGCGACGGCGCCGCTCGCCGCGATGCGCGACGCGAGGGGCATGCCGTCTCTCGCCGAGCGCTGGCTCTCGAGCTGCTTCTCTAGCTCGTCGGGGGAGATGAGCTTGCGCTTGAGGAGGATGCGCCCAATCTGCTTCTTGTCCTCCGTCATCGCTTCGCGCCAGCGTATAGGGTTTCCGCGGCGCTCGCCAAAACCCGTCGGCGACAAGGCGCTTATTCGCCGCCGTCGAGGCGCGCGAGCGTGGCCGCCTTGTAAGAGGCCCAGATGCCTGCGCGGATCGCCGCCCGTGCCCCGGCGACGAGCTCGCCGTACCAGTGGAGGTTGTGCACGCTCAGCAGGCGCAAGACGGTCATCTCGCCGGCGAGGTAGAGGTGCCGCAGGTAGGCGCGCGAGTAGCCGCCGCGACAGCATGGGCAGCTGCACTCGGCGTCGATGGGCCGCTTGTCGTCGCGCCACGCGGCTTGCTTGATGACGACGCGCCCGAACCGCGTGAGCGCCTGCCCGTTCCTCGCATTACGCGTCGGCAGAACGCAGTCGAACATGTCGACTCCGCAGTCGATGGCCTCGAGCAGATCCCGCGGCGTCCCGACACCCATCAAGTAGCGAGGGCGCTCGGGGTCCACGTAATGAGCGACCTCGTGAAGCGTCTCGTACATTCGCGGGATCGGCTCGCCGACGGAGAAGCCGCCGAGCGCGAGCCCGTCGAAGCTCTTTCCGTCGACCTCGAGGGCAGCGAGCTCCTCCGCGTGCCGGCGGCGCAGTTCGGGAAAGCATGCACCCTGCACGATCCCGAACAGCGCCTGGCGCTCGGGCCGCGGCGCGACGAGCGCTCGAGCGGCCCAGCGGGTCGTTCGTGCGACGGCCTCCTCGACTGCGAGGAGCCCCGACTCGCCCGGCGGACACACGTCGAGCTGCATCTGGATGTCGGCGCCGAGAAGCCCTTGCACGCGCACGGCCTCTTCGGGCGTGAGCTCGTGCTTCGACCCGTCGAGGTGCGAGCGGAACGTGAACCCCATTTCGTCGAGCTTCACGAGCGGCGCTTTGCCGGGCGTCGCCCCCGCCCCAAGCGAGAAGGCCTGGAAGCCGCCGGAGTCGGTGAGCATCGCGTGGGGCCAGCGCGAGAAACCGCGCAGCCCCCCCTGCGCTGCGACTACCTCGGGGCCCGGGCGGAGCCACAAGTGGTACGTGTTCCCCAGCACGATGCGAGCGCCCGTCGCGGCGACCTCGTCCGGAGTCAGCCCCTTTACGCATCCCTGGGTGCCGACCGGCATGAACGTCGGCGTCTCGACCTCCGCATGCGGCGTGGTGAAGACCGCCGAACGCGCGTGCCCGTCTTCGGCGACGACGTGGAACGCGAAGCCAGGGGTGCGCGGCGCCGTCATCGAGGCGTGCGGCTCCGGTCAAGGAGCATCGCGTCGCCGTAGGAGAAGAAACGATACGTCTCGTTCACCGCTTGGGCGTAACTGTCGAGCACGCGAGCCGTGCCGGCGAAGGCACAGACCAGGGCGAGCAGCGTCGACTTTGGCAGATGAAAATTCGTGAGCAGGCGGTCGACGACGGTGAATGTGTAGCCGGGCTGGATCAGGATGCGGGTCTCCTCGGCGCAAGCGCGGACGTGTCCCGGGCGGTCGGGATCCGACGCGGACTCGAGGGCACGCACCACGGTGGTCCCGATGGCGAGCACGGGCCCCCCCCGCTCTCTCGCGCGTGCAATCGCGGCGACGAGCGCTCGGGTCACCTCGAAGTACTCGGCGTGCATGGGGTGGTCGTCGAGGTCGTCCACGGTCACCGGCTGGAATGTACCGAGACCGACGTGCAGAGTACACGTTGCGAGCTCGCATCCGCGCGACTCGAGTCGCTTCATGAGGGCCTGCGTGAGGTGAAGACCGGCAGTGGGGGCAGCGACGGCGCCCTCGGCACGCGCGAAGACCGTCTGGTAGCGGTGCTCGTCCTCGGGCAACACCTCTCGCTTGATGTAAGGAGGGAGGGGGACCTGCCCCGCCCTCGCGCGCGCCGCGTCGATTGGAGAGCCGTCGCGCGTGCATAGAAGAACCTCGAAGAGGCCGTCCTCGGCTTTGCCCTCGAACTCGATGACGAGCACACCCTTCACGATGCGCGTTCCGGGGCGGAGGGCCTTCGACGCGCGCGCGAGAGCACGCCATCGCTGACTCGGCTCGCCGGCACGGTTCTCGACGTCGGCGATCTTTCGCACGAGGAACACCTCGACCTTTCCACCGCTGCCTTCCTTCGTTCCAAGGATCCGAGCGGGGAGCACCTTCGTGTCGTTCACGACCACGAGAGTTCCAGGGGCGACGAGCTCAGCGAGCGCGGCGATCGACGTGTGCAGTGGCGGAGCACCGTCCGGGCGCACCACGAGTAGCCGCGCCTGCTCGCGTTCCGGCGCGGGAGCTTGTGCAATCAGCTCCGGCGGTAACGCGTAATCGAACTGCTCGACACGCATCGCCCTGCCATAGCACGGAGGCGGTCAGCGCCGGATGCGCTCACCGGCAGCGGGCCGCACGCGGCTCGGCTCGAGGACCTTCGAGACGCCCGAGCCCACCTCCGCGTGCCACAGCCGACGTGAGCTCGGAGGTCCCGAGACCTTTGCACGCACGAAGCTCACGACCTCGGCGACGTCGTAGGGTTTCGGGATGAAGCCGCTCACGCCGCAGTCGGCCCGCTCCAGCTGTCGCTCGCTGAGGTAGTAAGCGCTCGTCAGCAGGACACGCACCGACGGGTAGCCCAGCTTGATCTCGCGGGCGAGCTCGAGCCCGTTCGTCCCGGCGTCCGTCCGGAGCATCAGGTCGATCAGGGCGAGGGTGACCTGGTCATCTGCGAGGACGGCGAGAGCCTCGCTCGCGGAGCTGGCGAGGACCACGGAAAAGCCCTCCACTCGAAGGGCACTCGCGAGCAGCGAAGCGTCCCCATCAGGGGCGTCGACGAGGAGAATGGTTTGCAAGGCAGACTGGTCGGGAAGCAAGCCTAAGGCCAGCGCTGTCCGCAGCAAATCGCGACACTTCGCGTGCCTGACCTCGGGTGCTCGTTTCAGAAGTGAAGGACGAAACTTCAACCCTGAATCGTCGCGTCGGCGGCGGGGTAAGCTCCGCGGCGAAATTGCGCAAGTGCTACTCAGCCCCGCGTGTCGTAGACGATGCCGAGGCGAGTCATTTTCCGCCACAAGGTCGTCGCCGAGATGCCCAGCAGCTCGGCAGCCTTCTCGCGGCTCCCGTCGCAGTCGCGGAGAGCGCCCTCGATGGCCTGTCGCTCCGCCAGGTCTACCACGTCCGCCAGGGTGCGCCCGGAACGGACGTTGCCGCCCTCGGCGGGGCGAGCCTCGGGCAGTACGTCGTCGCGGGTCACGACGCCGTTCTGAACGAGCGCCACGGCCTGCTCGATCATGTGCTCGAGCTCCCGGATGTTGCCGGGGAAGTCGTAGGTGTTGAGCGCCTCAAGCACGCCCTCGTCGAGGCGGGCCTTGGTGCCCATCTTCTTGTTGTACTTCACCATGAAGTACGCGAGGAGATCGGGCAGGTCTTCTCGCCGTTCGCGCAGCGCGTGGAGCTGGAAGCGCGCGACGTTGAGGCGGTAGTAGAGGTCCTGGCGGAAGCGCTTCTCGGCGATCGCCGTCAGGAGATCCTGGTTCGTCGCAGCGATGATCCGAACGTCGACCTGGATCGGCTTGTTCTCTCCGACGCGGCGAATCTCGCTCTCCTGGATGACACGGAGGAGCTTTGCCTGGAAGGCGGGCGACGTCTCCGCGATCTCGTCGAAGAAGAACGTCCCGCCATCGGCCTCTTCGAAGAGCCCCTTGCGCGCGGCGATGGCGCCAGTGAAGGAGCCCTTGGCGTGACCGAACAGCTCGCTCTCGAGGAGCGTGTCGGTGATGGCGGCGCAGTTGACCGGCACGAACATGCGGTCCGAGCGCTTGCTGTTGGCGTGGATGGCCTTTGCGACGAGCTCCTTGCCGGTCCCGCTCTCGCCGGTGATGAGGACGATCGCATCCGTCGGCGCGATGCGGACGATGCGGCCGAGCACCTCGCGCACGGAGCGCGAGCGGCCTACGATGTTCTCGAACTTGTAACGGTCCTTGAACTCGACGGCGAGAAGCGCGACCTCGCTGGCGAGC
>JAYSXP010000153.1:0-5876 GCA_043717125.1 Polyangiaceae bacterium
TCCTCGTCATCGGCAAGCTGCCTTAGCAGCCGGAGCTCAGGTGTTCCACGACGACTCGTGCCGAACGATGGCCGTCGGAATGCCGTCTACGACAGCGCCGTCGTAGACGACGTCGAGCGTGCGGACCTGCACGCCCTTCGCGCCGGATTGCTCGAGTGCTACCGCGATGAAGCCCTCCACGACGCCAGCGAGCATCGGCGCGAGCGAATAGGGAAGTCCCGCGAGTGACGTGCGTGCGCGTCCGCGTGCCAGCTGCTCGGACGTGGCGGTGCCGAAGCTGAAGTAGAAGGTGGCGACGCGGGGCAAACGGCTGATGAGCATCTCGGGCGAGAAGAGCTTCAGCAGCGCCTTGTAAATTCCTGGAACGTCGTGCGTTGCGACGATCCGTCCGCGCTCCCGGGCATGAGGATGGAGCGGAATGCCGAGGAGCCGCGCGTGCGCGTATGCCAGCGGCCCCATGGGCATCGCGTCGTACCAGGAGCCGCCCAGGAACCGCTGCCGCAAGAACTCCTTGACCTCGGGCAACTCCACTCGCTCGAGCAGGCGCTCGACGCCGCCGTCGACGGTCGCGTCGAGGTTGACCTTCATCTTCTGGTAGATGTGCCCCTTCACGCGAAACGACGTTGCGCCGATCGCCACCGGCAGGACCTCTTCGGGCAGAACAGGATCGCCAGGTCGCGGCGCAGGCGTCGACATGAAGAACTCAGTCTAGCGCATGGTGGCCCACCTCACGGGCGGCGTCCTCGTGATCGGCAAGCTGCCGCAACGACCAGCGGCGCGCTCCGCCCGTCAGCAGTTCATTTTTACCGTCGCGAACACGCCAAACCGGCGGAGTGGCGGGGGTGCGCGGCGCTCGGCGAAGGCCCTGCCAAGCCGGGAAGCGGCCGGGAACCTCTCCGAGTGGGCGCGGCACGAGTGAGGGGGTCGACGAGCCCATCCACGGCCTGCGTCCCGGAGTGACCGCGCTACAGCCCGAAGACGCGGTCCAGTTTCAGGAGCTTGAACACCGCGAGCGGCTGGTCGCGGGCGCCGACGACGAGGACCTGGCCGCCTTCCGCCTTGACGCGCTTGAAGAGCGATACGATGGCGCCGATCCCCGAGCTGTCGATCATCGTCACCTTGTGGATGTCCACGGTGACGCGCTTTCGACCATCGGTGACCACCTTGTCAAAGACGGGGCGGATCTCGGGCGCGGTCAGCGCGTCGAGCGCGCCCTCGAGCTCGAGCCTTGTCTCGGTGTCGTCGTCAGTGCGATTGCATTTCATGTTCGTTTGGTGATCGACAGGACGTTGCGGGTACCGGCGTTGTAGACGACCTCGTCGACGAGAGCGTGGATCATGAAGATGCCGAGGCCTCCCTCCGGGAGCGTCGAGAGGTCAGGCGTGGGAACGCTCGAGAGATCGGCCTGCACTCCGTCGTCGATCAGTCTGAGCGTCATGTGATCCGTGCCGAGCTCCGCCTCGACGTCGAGCATACCGTCGGTGCGATTTCTGTAGCCGTGGATCACGACGTTGTTGAACGCCTCACCGAAGGCCGTCGTGATGGCGTTCCGAAAGTCGCGATCGGCCGCTTTCACATGCTCCACGAGCGTCGAGACGAGGTCGATTGCGAGCGACCGATGGTCAAGGCTCGCCCTCAGCCGAAAGGTGACGAGAGTGACGAGGGTGACCGTCGGCTCGCCCGGACCGCTCGATTGTTGGTCGGCATTCACGGCGCTCGCGCCGTCGAGCGTAACAGCTCAATGGCCACGCGAGAGCACCATGATCATCGGCGTTTTCATGAGAATCGTGAGCTCGAGACGCAGGTACGACCAGAAGTCCTCGAGCGAGGCGGCGTACGCGAGATCGAACATCAGCTTGTTGCGCATGTCGTCGGCCACTGCGCCGTCGGCCTCGTCTACCCCGTAGGGGTTGGCGAGGCTTGCAAAGACCTTCCCCGCCTCGCTGTCGGGTGACGCGTTGCCGCTGTAGCCGAGCGAGATCTGCGCGAGCCCCGTCAGTCCTGGCTTCACTCCGCGCGTGCGCTCCTCGAAGTACGGAATCGCGTGCGCGAGCGTCTCGAGCAGCTCCGGACGCTCCGGACGCGGACCGACCAGGGACATGTCACCGCGGAGCACGTTCCAGAACTGGGGAAGCTCGTCGAGCCGCGTCTTGCGGAGGAACGCGCCGACGCGGGTGACGCGCGGATCGCCCTTCGACGCGAGCACCGCGCCCGTCCCCCGCTCGGCGTCCACGCGCATCGTCCGGAACTTGTAGATGTCGAAGTCGGACCAGCGGTGAGCCTTGCGATCGTGCGGGATCCGCGGCTCGTCCTCGTCGTCGTCGTCGAGGAGCGGGCCCGAGCGCCGCTGGACGAAGAATATGGGCCCCGGCGAATCGATGCGGATCGCGACGGCGATCGGGACGGCCAGCGGCCACGTCAGCGCGATGCCGGCGGACGAGCCGGCGATGTCGATGAGGCGCTTCACGAGCCGCACGCCCGGAGTCATGTCTGAGGGTACCGCGAAGCGCTCTCGCCTGTCGCCGGACCTGTAGCGTCGCAAAACGCGAGGTGCCGAAGGACTCCCAAGCGGCTCGAATCAGAGGTAAGATTACGAGCTGGTCTCGAGGAGGAAACGCACACGTGGACCCGAGCCAACCGAACGAGCCGAAGGGTTCCTACTGGCTAGTCGGCCTCGGAGCGAACACCCGTCGCGTACGGCTCAACGCGGACGGCCCCCTGCTCGTCGGCCGAGGCACCCACAACCACCTCGTGCTGAACGACTACCGCATCTCGCGGCAGCATTCGCGCGTCGCCAGCGAGCGTGACGGCTTCGTTGTCTACGACCTCAACAGCGCGAACGGGACCTCGGTGAACGGCGTCGCGGTGAGGCGACAGCCGATCAAGCTGGGGGACGAGGTGCGGTTCGGACCCCACGCGTTCCGGGTCGAGTGGCAGGTCGACTCCATGGCGAGCGGGTCGACCCACGCGAACCCGGTGAAGTGGCGAGCGACCGAGAGCATCACCAAGTTTCATCAGCTGAACCCAATGGCCGTCGTGGCCCAGATCCCGCAACCCGTCTTCCCGTCGGCGCCGGAGGATGTGGTGGCGTTTCGTGAGACGCTGAGGGAGAGCGCGCGCGACACCATTCCGCCCGAGGGCGTCGGCAGCCTGGAGGAGCTCACCGACTACTCCGACCCAGGCTTCGGCGAGCCGCCCGCGTCTCGAGAGTCATCCAGCTTCCGCGCCGCGACAGCGACGGTCGACCTCAACCACCTGGAGGACGCGTACGAGAAGCTCGGCACGATGTACGCGTTCATGCAGGCGATCAGCAAGACGATCCACAAGCAAGAGCTGCTCGAGCTCATCGCGGGAAAGGTCCTCGAGATCTACCCCGCGGCGCGCTCGGTCGGCATCTATCTCCGCGGCCCGCGCGCCAAGCCGGACGAGGAGAGCGTGTTCCAGCTGGTTCATCTCGCGGGCATCGAGGAGGCGAAGCAGGAGCCTCTCCTTCACGGCTCGACGAGCCGGGCTGTGCTCTGGGCGCGTCAGGCGATCTTCAGCGCCGCTGCGACGGAGGGAGAGACGGCGGGCTGGACGATGTACGCGCCCATGATCGATCACGAGGACGCGCTCGGCGTGATCTCGGTCTCTGCCGGTGAGGCGCGCCGGGAGTTTTTCACGGTCGGCGACCTCGAGCTGCTCAACGGAATCGCCGTCCCCGCGGCGATCATGCTCGAGAACACGCGCATGCACGAGGAATCGCTCCAGCGCGAGCGGCTCAACCGCGACCTCGAGCTCGCGGCGCAGATCCAGAAGAGTTTTTTGCCGCGCGAGGTGCTCTCCGTCCCCGGCGTCGAGTTCCTCGCGACGTACAAGGCGGCCTACACCGTCGGTGGTGATTTCTACGACGTCTTCTGGGTCGGACCCGACCTGCTCGCGGTGTTCATCGGCGACATCTCCGGCAAGGGCGTCGCGGCCGCCCTGCTGATGGCCCGCATCTCGGGCGAGCTCCGCGTCGCCGCGCTCGCGCACGTCGATCCGGTGGCGGTCTTCACCATCATGAACAAGGTGGTCATCAACCGCGGCCAGCCCGAGCTCTTCTTCACCGCGGCCTACTTCACCCTCGACGTGAAGACCGGCGAGGTATGGCTCGCGACCGCGGGGCAGCCGCCACCGTACCTGTGTCACGCCGACGGAACGCTCGAGACGATCACCGAGGGTGCCTCCGGTGCCGTCGGCATGCTCGACGACCCGCAGTTCACCGCCACCCAGCTGTTTCTCAAGGACGGTGACTCGCTCGTCCTCTACACGGACGGCGTCGTGGAGGCCGCTGCCCCCGACGGCAGCCTCTTCGGTGACGAGCGCCTCGCGGCGTGTCTCCAGACGACGGGGTCGCGTCCGGCCGACATCTCCGAGCAGATCCTCCGCAACGTCGGCTACCACACGCACACGGCCCCCGCGAACGACGACCTCACGATCTTCATCTGCCATCGCGTGACCGGCGGCCCGGTCTCACTGCAGCCCCGGCGCTTTCCTTCGATTCAAGAGGCGCCGAAGACCGACCGCGATTTCACGGCACGACGATGACGTCACCGCGAAGGACGACCACGTTCATCTCGGGGTGCTCACCCGAGCTCGCCTGCTTGAGATCGATCGGGATCTTTCGGCTCGGCGAGCCACGGAGGATGTACGCGGAGTTGCCCGCGTACTTGTTGCTGCCGCCCGCGGTCGCGATCGCCTCGAGCACGGTGACGTAGCTCTTCACCGCGTACACGCCGGCCTTCTCGACGTTGCCGCTGATCGTGAAGCTGAGGCTGTTGACCTGCGACACGCCGACGGAGACGACGGACTCCTCGACGCGGATGAAGTTGGCGTAGCGCTGCGTGATCTCTTTCTGGATCTGCGACGGCGTGCGTCCCGCGGCCTTCACGTCGCCGATCAGCGGCAGGGTCACGACGCCGTCCGGCCGGACGACCACGTCCGCCGAGAGCTCCTGGTTCTTCCAGACGACGACCTTGAGCTGATCGAGGGGACCGACCTGGTACTCGGTAAGCCGCGGATCGGGCTCCTTCTTGTAGTCGTAGGCGATCGCCCCGCCACATCCGACGGAGGCGAGCAGCACGAGCGACACGAGCAACGGCGAGATTGCAAGGAGCGCTTTCATGTGGAAAACCATGGAAGGCCGCACGATAGCATCTGCAGGGCAGGCTCGTGTTGTGCACCTTGGTGGGCTAAGTTCGTGACGTGGACGCCGGGACGACCGCACCCATCGCACTCTCGGATCAAGAGGCGGCTGGACGCAGGACCGCGACCTCCAGCGGCGGAGGCGAGCGCCGCCTGCGTGTCCTCGCCATCACGCGGATCTTCCCGAACTCGGTCGAGCCGCTCTCGTCGCCATTCAATCGCCAGCAGTTCGCCGCGCTCGGGAAGCTCTGCGACCTGCGGGTGATGGCGACCATCCCTTGGTTTCCCGGGGCGAGGCTGGTTCGTCAATCGAGGTCATGGGGCCTTCGGAAGGTACCCGCGCGAGACGTCATCGCGGGGCTCGACGTCTCGCATCCGCGCGTCGCCTACGTGCCAGGGCTGGCCGGTCTCTCCGGCGCGCTCGAGGTGGCGTCGCTCCTTCCAGAATTTCTCGCGCGGCGTCGTGACATCGACGTCGTTCTCGGCTCCTGGGCGTATCCCGACGGCGCCGCGGCCGTCGCGCTCGCACGGCTCATCGGTGTACCCGCGGTGATCAAGGCCCACGGCTCCGACCTCAACGTCCAGTCGACGATGCTCGGACCGCGCTTCAATCTCTCCGTCGCGCTCCCGCGCGCCGCGCGTTTCGTCGCCGTGAGCGCCGCGCTCGGCGAGAAGGCCATCTCGCTCGGGGTCTCACGCGATCGCGTCGC
>JAYSXP010000154.1:0-16758 GCA_043717125.1 Polyangiaceae bacterium
CCCCGAAAGAGCCCAAGGCCCCCGCGCCGCCCGCCGCTGCCGGCGAGGCCTTCCTCAACATCAACTCGCGCCCCGCCTCGACCGTGCTCCTCGATGGCAGGCCGCTCGGGCCGACGCCGCGCGTCAAGGTGTCGGTCTCGGCTGGCACGCACACGGTCATGTTCGTGAACGCCGAGGAGTCGCTGAAGAAGTCGGTCTCCGTCACGGTCGCCGCCGGCGAGACGAAGGCGGTCTCCGCGAAGCTTCGCGACTGAGCGACCTTTGGGAGCTCGTGTCGTGTGATTCACAAGACCTGATCACGATCGCGTAGACTTCCCACTCATGAGTGACCGAGCGAGCATCCTCGTCGTCGACGACGAGCCGGGGCTGCGCGAGATGCTCTCCATCCTCTTCAGGAGGGAGAAGTACGAGGTCACCGTCTGTCCGGGGTTCGTGACTGCGCGCGAGGCCATCCGCAACGCGCCCGCCGCGTTCGGCGTGGTCCTCACCGACCTGATGATGCCTGACGGGTCCGGGCTCGACGTGCTCACGCTCGCCAAGGAGCGAAGCCTCGAGACCGAGGTGATCGTGATGACTGCGCACGGGGCCGTCGAGACGGCGATCGAGGCGATGAAGCGCGGCGCCTACGACTTCGTGACGAAGCCGTTCGCCACCGCCGAGCTGCGCGCCCTCATCCACAAGGCGTTCGAGAAGGGCGCGCTCGTCGCGGAGAACGTCCGCCTTCGCGCGCAGGTCGACCGCCACAACCCGAAGGATCTGCTCGGGCATTCCGAGCCCATGCGGAAGGTTCTCCACCTCGTCTCGCGCGTTGCCGACAGCCGCAGCACCGTGCTCATCACGGGCGAGAGCGGGACCGGAAAGGAGCGCATCGCCCGCGCCGTTCACGTCGCGTCGGAGCGCAAGGGCGAGTTCCTGGTCGTCAACTGCGGAGCGATCCCCGAGGCGCTCGTGGAGAGCGAGCTCTTCGGGCACGAGAAGGGTTCGTTCACTGGCGCCACGTCGCGCAAGCCCGGGATCTTCCGGGAGGCCGAGGGCGGCACCGTGCTGCTCGACGAGGTCGGGGAGCTGCCGCTTGGCGTGCAGGTAAAGCTCCTGCGCGTCCTCCAGGAGAAGAAAGTTCGCGGGCTCGGCGAGTCGAACGAGACCCCCATCGACGTCCGGGTGCTCGCCGCGACGAACCGCCTCGTCGAGGAGGACGTGAAGAGCGGCAGGTTCCGCCAGGACCTCTACTACCGACTCAACGTCATCCGCATCGAGGTGCCGCCGCTCCGCGCGCGTCGCGAGGACGTGGCCGAGCTCGCAGAGCATTTCCTCGAGCGCTGCTCTCGCGAGCACAACAAGCAGATCCGCGGCTTCTCGTCGGATGCCCTTCGCGCGCTCGACGCCTACGCGTTCCCCGGCAACGTGCGCGAGCTCGAAAACATCGTCGAGCGCTCCGTGGCCCTCGCGAGCGGCCAGCAGATCGGGCTTGGCGACCTCCCCCACGAGGTGAGCGGCGCCGCAGCCCAGCCGAGCCCCGCGCTCGTCACCCTGCCGGAGGAGGGCTGCGACATCGACACTGTCCTCGGGGAGGTGGAACGCCGCCTCGTCCTACAGGCGCTCGAGCGTGCGGGCGGTGTGCGCACGGCCGCGGCGAAGCTGCTGGGCGTGAACCTGCGAAGCTTCCGGTACCGCATGCAGAAACACGCACTGCAAATGGACGACGACGAGCCCGTCAGCAGCGCGATGGAGTCCTGGAAGCCCGAGGCGTAGCTCCACCGACACCGACGACGGCGGTTTTTTGTCGTCCGGACCGACCTCCAAGGACGGAAATTGTCCGTCGCCGGTGTAGTCGAGTTCCCGACTCGATCGTGTTTCCCTCGATTTTGTGGGCCCTTGGTGAAGTGAGTGCTCTACTGCCTCATGGAGACCGCAATGGCACATCAACTGCTAGACGTCGTTGCACGGATGTCCCTCAACCCGCATGGCCCGCACGCCCGCCGTACGCTTCGCGCCACGCGGTATCATGGTCTTGCCCTGCGCGCTCGTCGTGCCCTGAGCGCGGGCTTCACGCTCATCGAGCTGATGATCGTCGTCGCCATCGTCGGCATCCTCGCCGTGATCGGCCTCGTCGGGTACCGCAAGATAGTCCTCGTGTCGAAGCTCACGGAAGCGAAGAACGTCATCAGCGGCGTCCGCATCGCGCAGGAGTCCTACAAGGTCGAGCGCGGCACGTACGCCAACATCACCGGAGCTCGATGTCCGGCGGGTGCCGGCAGCGGCCAGTTCAAGACGCAGTGGAACCCGGGGTGCGGCGGCGCCCCCTCGTGGGCGGCGCTCCCCATCCACGTCGACGGCCCCGTGCAGTTCGGGTACACGACCGTCGCGCAGGCGTCGCCCGGGTTAGCCGCGCCGCCGAGCGCCGGTGAGCCGACGCTCTTCGTCACCATCCCTGCCACCCTTGGAACCGATCCTTGGTACTTCGTCACAGCAGCCGCCGACCTCGACGGCATCGGTAGTGACCCAAACATGACCGAGCTCGTGGGCACGTCCTGGCAGAACACGATTTTTACGTATCAGGAGGGCGAATAGTCGCCTTCCCGTTCCGTTTTCCTGTCGCTTGCGCCTCGGCCGGCACGCGAACGGGATCAGAGTGGCCGATCGATAATGGAGCACATAGATGTCAATTCGTAAGAGGCTGAAGGAAGGCTTTACACTCATCGAGCTGATGATCGTCGTCGCGATCGTCGGCGTTCTCGCCGTCCTCGCCGTCTACGGCGTCCGTAAGTACATCGCGAACGCGAAGACTGCGGAGGCGAAGAACTCGGTGGGTCAGATGTCGAAGGACGCTCTGACGAAGTACGAGGGCGAGGCCATGAGCGGCGCGGTTCTCGCGCCGGGTGGCACCACGGGCGTCCTCCGCGACGTCTGCTTGAGCGCGTCCGCAAAGGTTCCGGCTGCGGTCCCGACGGCGCAGAAGTACCAGTCGCAGTCGAGCGACTGGAACGTGGACGGCGTGGCGGTCCCCGCGAAGGGCTTCTCCTGCCTCCACTTCGAGATGGGCGGCCCGCAGTACTACCAGTACAACTACCAGGGCGCGACGACGGCGAGCTTCTCTGCGGAAGCGCGCGGCGACCTCAACGGCGACGGCATCACGTCGCTCTTTCACCAGGACGGTTCGGTCATCGGCGGTCGGCTGAACCTGGCCCCCTCGATCATCGAGGTCGGCCCCGAGGAGTGACGTAAGGCGGCCCGCGCAAGCAGGGCCTGCACTGACGCCCCGGCACCCACGGTGCCGGGGCGTTTTTCATTTTCGCTCGCACACCAGGCGTGCGGGGCTTCCGTGCTCCGCATGAAGGGCAATCCGTCCTTGCGCGTCGGCGTTGGCGCAGACCCGTTCGCTATCTTGCCAGCGGACGCGTACCCAGACGTCGCCGCACAGCATGTGGATCGATGCCTTGATTGCGCGCCTGCCGGCAACCTCGGCGATCTTGGCGGGCCAGAGCTCGTCTTGCCGGAGACCACCGCGGACGAGTACGGGGGAATCACCCTCGAGGACTTCGGTTTCGAGCTCGACGGCGCAGGGGGAATAATGCGCGTTGATGAACGAGCCGTGCTCGAAGTCGACGACGTATCCGCGGTCGAGCAAGAGGGCGCGGTCGCTCGCATTCGCTCCGAAGAACAAGATGTTCTCGTAGTGCGTCCCGAACACGGCCATGTCGTTCACGAGCCCAGCCCGCGCCTTCGGACGGAGAAGGCGCGGGTCGTCCGCCATCAGGCCCCAGTAACGTTCGGCGGATGGGACGGGCACCGGCGACGATCCGCGCGGCACGAAGGCGTGGACTGTCCCCGGGCCGAAGAACCCGTACGGAACGGTGCCACCGTGAATTGCCGGGAAGAGCGCGTAGAAATGCAGGAGCGCCCTCGAATAAGGCACGTCCGCACGCGTGTCGTCCGTCGGTAGGCCGCAGTTGGCGTCGAACATGACGGGGAGCTGGAAGGAGGTGCGCGCGACCCGGTGGTCGAGCCCCACGATCGCGTCCGCACACGCGGTGGCCATGCGCGTGTGGACCGCCCTGGCGTTGAAGAGCACCGAGACCACGAGAGCGACGACGCCCAAGCGAAGGACGAGGACGACAGGCGCTGGCCTCAGGTCGAGCTTCTCCGCGCCGTGGAGGCTGAGCCCCAGGACGAGACCCGTCGTGAGAAACCGCGGCGCGAAGAACTGCCAACCCGGAATGTTGAGCGGTGTGGCGATCGCCGCCACGAGGAGCCCGGTCGCTCCGAGGACAAGGGCCACCTCGTCGGGCCTTCGAGGACCGCGACGGAGGCGCCACGCCGCGCGGACGATCCCGAGCACCGCGAGGAGCAAGACCACGATCCCGAGCGTCGTCGACCCGGGGACCACGAGTCGGGGGAAGACCTTCGCCCATTCCGACGCTGTCGCCCACTGGGTCTTCTCCGTGCCAGGAAGCTTCGCCAATTCGCTCTGCGCGAGGCGCAAGACCACGAGGACGGTGGCGCACGGAAGCCCGGCCACGAAGAGCCACGCAGCCTCGCCGAGCGCCGCCCTTCGCCACTCCGCGCGCGGGACGGTCGCGCGCTTCATCACGATGCGAGTCACGACCACCAAGGCCACGAGCGCCAGCGTGATGAAGATGGCAAACCCATGGCAGAAGAGCTGAACGAGAAGTGCCGTGCACACCGCCGCCTTCTCGATGATCGTCAGCCCGTCGGGCTTCGACACGACGAACGCGAGGACCATCAAGCCGATGGCCATCGAGATCGTGAAGGCAAAAAAGCCCATGTAGAAGGGCCAGCAGAACGCGATCGCGAAACCGAAGAGGAACGTGAAGCTCGCCTTGCCGGAGACCGCCTTGCACAACCAGCCGGCTCCGAGCGCTACGGCGAGGACCATGATGAGCTGGCTCAGGCGAAACGAGGTCGGCCAGGAGGACGCGGCTGCAAGGGGACGGTAGAGTGCGGAGAATCCGCGCCCGCTCAGTCCGAATCCGACCGAGAACTGGCGCTCGAAGATCGAACCCGGGTCGTCGTAGTGCGCCTCCATGTGGGCGGTGAGCACGGCTTCGGGACCGTCGTTGGTCATCACGAGCGGAACGCTCCAGATCGCCCAGACGACGCCGAGACAGGCGACGAGACTGGCCAACCAGAGCGCACGGCGCTCGAGATCCTGCGGCTTCACGCGCCGACCATAGCCGCACGTGTTGCGCGCAGCCAGAGCGGACGCTGTTCCTGGCGCCTGTCGGCACACGCGTGGCGTCGCTTCGTGGACACGGCGGCGAGGTGCAGTGTCGAATCGAAGCTCGGCCCCGCCCTGCGTGCGGTGAGTGCGGAGGGAGAGAGGCAACGACGTCGCGCGCGGATGCCACTTAGCGGTGCGCCAGAACGTCATTCGCGCTATCTTCGCGCGCTGTGGAGGTCGGTTCGAGAGGTGCGCGTGGCGCGTTCACGAGGCACCATGCGGCGCGTCCCGTCTCCCCCAAGCTCCGGCTTCGCGCGTCGCGTGCGTTCACGGCCATCGAGCTCATGAATTTCCTCGGGCTTGCCGCGATCCTGAGCGCGATCGGGATGTTCGGGATCGCTCGGTACGTCCGGCACGCCAAGACCGCAGAGGCCGTCAGCTCGGTCACCTCACTGGCGGCTGCCGCCGCCGAATATTACAATGCGTCGGACGCGACGCAGCCGACCGGCGCGGCGCCCAACTCCGTTCATGCCATGCGCCATTTCCCTCCGAGCTCACGCGTGTCCGTCCCCGAGGAAGACCTGAGCGTTCGCGGTAAGCGTTACCAGTCGAACCTCTCGGATTGGTCCGCGAGCCCCTGGCGCGAGCTGCGGTTTTCCATCGTGCAGCCGCAGTGCTACCGGTACGCGTTCACGGCCGAAGGCGCCGGTGCCACCGCGCATGCGCTCGTCACGGCCGAGGGGGACCTCGACGGCGACGGCGTGCGTTCTTCCTACTCGCTCGCCATCGTTCCCGACGAAGGTCTCTCCGCACAGGTCGCGAAGACCATGACGAAGCAGGACGTGGAGGAGTAGTCGTGCGCCGCTTCACCGCCGTCGAGCTCGCGATCGGTGCAGCGCTCTTCGGATCGCTGATGGCGGTGGCCGTGCCCGCGTTCTCGCGCGATCTGCACGCGTCGCGCTTCGTCGAGCCGACCGAAGGCCTCGCGCGTCTCGGGGCCTCGGCGGTTGCGTACGCGACGACGAACGAGCGCTTCCCCGACAGTGCTCCGCTCACCCCGCAGGTCCCGCCGCGTGGAAAGAAGGATGTCGACCAGCCTGGCACCTGGGACGGCCCGACGTGGACCGCCCTTGCGTTCCGTCCCTCGGCAGAGGGCGTTCCTCACGCCTATTCGTTCTCCTTCGAGAGCACGTCCGGCGGCACGGCCTTCGTCGCGCAGGCACGCGGCGACCTCGACGGTGACGGCGTGCTCAGCACCTTCGAGGTCCGCGGCCGCGCAGGGCGCGGGACGGACGGCGCGCCCGAGGCCACCGTCCTTCCGGGAATGTACGTCGAGGCGGAGCTCGAATGAAGTCACAGGGCGGAGTGTGGGCGGCGGTCCTCCTTCTGATGGGCTCCGTCATGGGCATCAGCGGCACGCAGGCTGGGCTCGCCAAGAGCATCCACAAGCTCCGCCAACGTGACGACGTCTTCCTGCTGCCCCCGCCGAACGAGCTCCGCGTGATGAGCCTCGGCTACCGTGCGGCGGGGACCGATCTCCTCTGGGCGAAGTTGCTCCTCGAGTACGGCCTGCACGGCCAGGAGAAGCGCGCGTTCCCCGATGTGGGTCGTTACATCGACGGCGTCATCGCTCTCGAGCCCGATTTCCCCGCGATCTACGACTTCGTCGACACGATCATCGTGTACCCGCCCGGGCCGGAGGGCACCGCCGACGATGCTCGCACGGCGCGGAAATACCTCGAGCGCGGAATGAAGGAGCGCCCGTGGGACGGCAAGCTGGCGGTGCACGCCGGACAGTTCGTCGCGTTCATCGGCCCCTCGTTCATCAAGGAAGAGAAGGAGAGCGAGCAATGGCGCGTCGACGGCGCGAAGATGATCGCGCGCGGTGTCGAAATCGGTGGCGACACCTATAGCTCGCTTGCTGCGACGACCATCCTCGGGCGCGCCGGAGAGCGTCAGGCCCAGATCGACCACCTCCAGCGTGCCTACGCGATGGCCGACAGCGACGATGAACGCGCGCAGTTCTTGCGGAAGTTACGCGCTCTGCAGGTCGACGCCGACTCCGAGCAGGCCATCAGTGCGGTCGACCGCGAATGCGCGCCTTACCGCTTTCTCAAGCGAAGCACGTGCCTCCTGATCGGGCCCCGCCGATTGGTGGGGCAGTGCGCCGGTTCGGGATCCTACGAGCGACACGGATGCGCTCCCGACTGGCAGCGCCTCGTGAACGACGCGAAGTAGAGCGCGCGCTCAGTCGACCACGATCGTCCGCAGGCTGACCATCGTGTGCTCCTCGGACTTGCCGAGCTTCGCCCACACGCTGATCTCGTAGAGCCCTGGCTGCGCACGGTCGGAGAGAGGAACGTCGATGGCGAGCTTCGGTCCGTCGAGCTTCACGGGCACGGGCGAGACGAAGCCAGGCCCCCAGTACATCTGAAACGGCTTCGGCACGGGGTAGCTTCGCCGCTTGTTGAGCTCGGAGGCCGGGATGGCCGCCGGTCGGACGACGCGCGCGACGCCTACCCCGGTCGGACGGGCTCCCGCGATCATCGTGCCCTCGACGTGGACCACGGTGCCGACCTTGGCCTTCTTGGGTAGCGGAGAATAGGTGCCGTAGCCGTCGGTGAACTCCTGCGTGAAGCACGGGACGGCGATCTCGGTCGCCGTCGAGAGGGGCTGCGCCACGCCGATGCCCACCTTCGTGTGCCCGGGCTTCAAGATGTTCTTGCGATGGCCATCGTTCGGCGGGACCTCGTCGAAGAAGAGCGACTCCGCGCGCTCGACCTGGACGGGATCGATCAGGGGCCTCGCGTCGATCGTGCGCTTCGCCTCGTCTGTGAAGCAGAGCGCATTCTCGAGCACCATGTCCGCCCCGCCTGCCTCGGTGTGGCGCTGCTCGGGGACGGAGCCGTCACTGCCCCAGTGACCGAGGTAGCCGAGACGCGCCATGTCCTCGGCATGGGCCTGCCCGGCGTGCGTCGGTGCGCCCTCGTCGAGCTCGACCGGCCCGAGGCCCTGTGTCGCGCGGTCGCGATTGACGAGCGCGAGCATGTAGCGAGCGGCCTCGACGGCGGAGAGCTTCTTGCCCGGCCGTGTGACCGCGGCGCCGGGCTTGGAGGCTGGCCCGTTGGCCGACGTCGCCGGCGCGTCTGGAAGCGACTCCGTTGGCCTGGCGTCGGACGACGGCGAGGCCGAGGCCGCAGGCGCCCCCGCGGGGCGCGCGCTCGGCCCTGAGCACGCGTCGTAGATGAGGAGCACCGCAGGCGTGGCAAGCCCGGCGAGACGGAGGAGACGGCCGCTGGAATACCGCTTCACGATCAAAAGCTGGTAGACCATAGCGGATGATTGCGCGGTCCGCGCCAAAGGCGTGGGTGAGATAGATGCGCGCGCTGTCCGTCCTCTGCGGCCAGATGCTCGTCGTCGGGCTCGCAGGCCAGGAGCTCGAGCCGCAGGAGCGGCGTTCGCTTGCGAGCGGCGAGCGTGGCGGGGTCGTGCTCTTCCGGCGGAACATCGCGGCCACCATGCGCGAGGTCGCGGCTCTCACCCGCGCCGTGCGCGACGCCAGCCCTGCGGACCTGCCGCCCGTCGTCGCCGTCGACCAGGAGGGTGGCCGCGTGATGCGGCTCGGACCGCCGGCGATGCAGCTCCCGCCGATGCGGCGCGTCGCCGATCTCGACGACGAAGACCTCCTCCGCCGTGTGGCCGAGGCGCAGGCGCGCGAGCTCGCGGCCCTCGGCTTCACGCTGAGCTTTGCGCCCGTGGCTGATGTGCACACACGCGACGAAAACCCGATCATCGGCGACCGAGCGTTCGCGACCACGCCCGACCGCGTCGCGCGGCTCGCCGGCGCCTTTGCAGACGGCCTGAAACGCGGAGGCGTCCTCTCGTGTGCGAAGCACTTCCCCGGGCATGGCGACACGACCGTCGACTCGCACCTGGCGCTGCCGCACGTCGAGCGCGACAGGGCGAGTCTCGAGCGCCTCGAGATCGCCGCCTTCCGCGCCCTCGCGCGGCACCCGGCCATCGACTCGATGATGACGGCTCACGTCGTCTACGCCGCGCTCGACGCCGATCGCCCGGCGACTCTATCGCATGCAATCTGCACCGAGCTGCTGCGCAACGAGCTCGGGTTTGCAGGCGTTTTGTTCTCGGACGACCTCGAGATGAAGGCGCTCACGATGCCCACCGGCGACGCTGCCGTCGGGGCGGTGGCGGCGGGCTGCGACGTGCTCCTCGTCTGCTCTCGCGCGGATCTCGCCGCGGAGGCTCACGAGGCCCTCGTGCACGAGGCCGAGAAGAGCCCGGCGTTCAAGGCGCGTTGCGAGGAGGCCTGGACCCGGGGAATGGCGATGCGAACGCGCGTGCCGCCCGCGCCCCCCGCGGGCGAGGAAGACCTCGCTCGCGTCTTCGACGCCAGCGCTCCTTTGACGGCGGAGCTCGCCGCTCGCCTCGCAAAGGGTGCGCCATGAGCCTCGTGGGTCTCGCCGCGAAGCGCATCGTCACCGCCGACCCTGCGCGGATCACGCCGGACAATCCGCTCGGCGTCATCGAGGATGCGGTCGTCGTCTACGACGAGCACTCGATCAGCTGGATCGGGCCGCGCGCGAGCGCCGGGCAGATCCCGATCATCGACCACGGTGACCGCGTCATCACACCGGGCCTCGTCGACGCTCATACCCACGCAGCCTGGGTCGGCTCGCGCCACGACGAGTACGCGGTGCGCATGGCCGGTGGCGACTACCGCGCCATTGCCGCTGCGGGCGGCGGCATCCTCGCGTCATACCGCGCCATCGACGCCGCGACCGAGGAGGAGATCGCCGAGACGCTGATCGCCCGGCTACGGCGCATGGCCGAGCTCGGCGTCACGACCTGCGAGGTGAAGAGCGGGTACGGCCTCGAGCCCGACGGCGAGCGCAAGCAGCTCCGCGCGATCGCGCGGGCCGCCGAGCGCAACGACCTCCCGCACATCGTCGCTACGTACCTCGCGCTTCACGCGCTGCCCGAGAGCGCGAAGAGCAGCCGCGATCACTACGTGTTGCGAGCCGCCTCGTCGCTCGTGCCCGAGTTCGCGAGGAGCAAGCTCGCCTCCTTCGTGGATGCGTACGTCGACAAGAACGCCTTCAGCGTCGACGAGGCGCGGGTCGTGTGCGAGTCGGCGAAGCGGGCGGGGCTCGGCGTACGCCTCCACGTCGGGCAATTCGCAGATATCGGCGGCGCGCAGCTCTGCGCAGAGGTCGGCGCGCGCTCGGCCGACCACCTCGAGCACGTCGACGCAGACGGCATCGCCGCGCTCGCGAAGGCGGGTATTGCCGCGATCCTCCTCCCGGTGGCGAGCTTCACGCTCGGCCAGTCACCGCCGCCGGTCGCCGCACTCCGAGCCGCCGGCGTGCCCCTCGTCGTCGCCAGCGACGCGAACCCGGGCACGGCGCCGTCGGAGAGCCTGCCCCTCGCGATGGCCCTCGCCGTTCGCATGTACGAGCTCACGCCCGCGGAGGCCATCCTCGGCGCGACCCGTCATGCGGCGGCCTCGCTCGGCCTCTGGGGCGGCGGCACGGTTCATCCGCGCGGCGCGCTCACGCCGGGCGCGCGGGCCGACCTCGTGGTCTGGGATCTGCCGCACGAGAACGCGATCGTCCAGCCTTGGGGCGTGCCGAAGACGTGGGTCGTGTTCAGGGACGGCGTACGCATCGGCGGCGCCGCGGGCTGACGGCGTGAGTTCGTTGCCTTGACCGCGAAGCCGTCCCCGTCGAGTGGCCGTGTGACCCTCGGCCTCGCGCTGGCCGCCTCCGTCGGGCTGCTCGGCGCGCTCACCGTCGTCCGGTACCTCCCGACGCACGACGGACCCCAGCACGTGTACCTCGCGCATCTGGAGAACCATTTCAGCGATCCGGAGGCTCCGTACGGCAACTTCTACATCCCGACGACGGCGTTCGGCGCGAAGGGCTTCTCCCTGCTCTACGCGCCGCTGGCGGAGATGCTCCCGTGGCGCTCGGCGCTTCAGGTCACGCTCGCCGTCATCCTGCTCGCCTGGGGATGGGGCACGATCGCGCTCATGGACGCCGTTGCGCGCGGCCGACGGCTGGTGGGCCTCGTCGGCTTCGGGCTGGCGTTCCAGTGGTCGCTGTACATGGGCTTCTTTTCATTCGTGCTGTCCACGGGACTCGGTCTCTTCACGCTCGCGATCGCGCTCCGTTCCGCGGACTGGCCATGGAAGCGTCGCCTGTCGATCGCAGGCCTGCTTTTCCTGCAAGCTACCTGTCATGTGTTCGCCGCGGAGGTCGTCGCGCTCACCCTCGTGACGCTCGTCGCGTGCCGCTACCCTCCGCGCCGTTGGCCACGCGAGCTCGCGCTTCTCGCGTGCATGGGCGTTCCGACCGCGCTCATCGCTGCACACGCGGCAGGGTGGCTCGGATCGACCGCACACGCTCTTCCCGCGGCTCAACCCAGGGCCTTCTGGCCGCCGCTCGCGGAACGGATCAACCTCCTCGCCACCGCCTTCACCGCGGGGCCGTGGTGGAGAGGCTGGCCGCCCGTCGGTCTCGCTCTCGTGGGGCTCGGCTTCGGCGTTCGCCGCACCGTCCAAAAGAAGGCGAGCCCCGAGGAGCGCGCGCTTCTCGTGACCAGCGTGATCCTCGGCAGCGCCGCGCTCGCCTTTCCGCTGCACACGCGCGAGTGGGAGTACATGTCCGTCCGGTTCATCCCGATGGCGGTCGTGTACGGGCTCGCCCTTCAGCCTGTCGAGGCACTCACGCGTAGAATCGCCACGCTCGTGCAGGGCGCCATCGTCGCGATGGTCGTGAGCGCGATCGGCTGGGCTGGCTGGCACAACCAGCGTCTCGAGCGGGCGTGTGGACCGGCGCTCGCCGGGCTCGAGGCCGACCTCAAACGCACGGGGCCTCGATTGCCCATCGTCCTCGACCCCGGCTGCAACGCGTTTGCGGTCGACAAGGCGTTCGTCATGCCGGGCTCGGAGCCGCTCCTGAACCTGGGCGCGTTGTACGCCGTACAGCAGGGCGGCGTGGTGCCGTACACGTTCGTCACGATCCCGCAGCTGCACGGCTTCGTGCTGAGCCGTGCCGGCTACGAGCGTTTTCACGAGATCCCCGATCGCAAGCAGATCTGGGCGGACCTGATCTACGCCGACCCCGTCGCGGACGCCGCGCTTCGTGAAGGCTTGCTGACGACCCTCGCTCACGCGGGCGCGGGATACGAGGACGTCGTCTTCTACGGACCGACCGCCGACACGCGACTCTTCTCGCGACGTGGCTACGTCACCGATTTCGAGCGTGACCGGATGTGGATCGGACACTATCGCGGCTGCCCCTTGAGGCTCGACGTCCAGACCGACGGTGGACAAGCCGCTCCGCAGATCCTCGTGGAGTACGGGTGGGCTCCGCTGAACGAGGCGGCCGAGCTCACGGTACTCCCTGCGAACGCGCCGCGGGAAGGCGCAGCCCTCTCGGTCGACTGGCCGTCTGCGCCGTGCGGCCCGGTCTGGATCCGCGCCGGGATCGACACGGACGGCTCGGGGCGCTGGAGGCCGGGGACCGGGCACTGCGAGGGTGCCGGTCCCGACGGAAGGCTCACGCTGCAGAGATCGCCGGAGGCCTCCTCGGCACGCTGCGTTTTCCGCGCCCCGTGAGCCCCGAAATCGCTCGCTAGTCGGCGTGTCGCCCGAGGCCCGCGGGAGCGCGCATGTGCCCTGCCCTACGCTTGCTCACCAGCGCGAGCCCCGCGAGCGTCGCCACGAACGGCAGCATCGCGAGCACCTGGGAGGGGAGCTTCGTCTGGTTCTGGAGAACGATCTGCAGCGCGTCGAGCGCTGCGAACGCGAGGCACGCGAGCGCGGCCGGCCACGGACGCCACCCGGAGACGATCACCGCGGCGAGCGCGATGAAGCCCCGACCACCGCTCATTCCGGCCTGGAATTGGTGCAGATCATACGCGAGCGCGGTGCCTCCGAGGCCGGTGACCGCCCCGCCGAGCGCGACGGCCGCCGTGCGCACTCCGACCACGTCCACACCCACCGCCCGCGCTGCCGCCGGATCCTCTCCGCACGCGCGCAGGCGCAGTCCGAAGCGCGTGCGGCGCAGCATCCACGCGACCGCCGCGACGATGCCTACCGTCGCGAGCAGGAACGGATCGAAGACCGTTCGCGCGAGAAGACCCCAGCTGTCCTCGAAGCGGAGTCCGTGAATGCTCGGCGAGTTGGAGCTCGAGCCGTAGAGCGCGCGGAGCAGGAAGCGCGTTCCGCCCGCCGCGACGAGGTTGAGCGCGATGCCGCTCACGATGGCGTCGATCCGCCCACGAACGACGAGCAGCGCGTGCACCAGGCCGACCGTCGCCCCGCAGAGCACGCCTGCCACGATGCCGGAGAGCGCGCTTCCGGTCGCGTGCGACGCCGCCACGGCAGCGAGCGCGGACGCGAGGAGTGTTCCTTCGAGCGCGATGTTCACGACGCCGCTCCGCTCGCTCAGGACACCGCCGAGCGCGGCGCACCCGTACGGAATCGTCATGCGCACCGTCTGCGCGATCATCGTGCCGGACACGATCACGTCGAAGGCGCTCACGACGCGACCGCCTTTGCCGCCGGCTGCACGCTGCTCGGCGTGCCCGCACGACGTCCGAAGGCCTCGTCGGCGAGCGCGACTGCGCAAACGACGACGCCGGTGAGGACGTCCATCAGCTCCTTCGGCACAAACGCGTTCACGGCGAGGCCGCCCTGCTGGAGGGTGCCGAAGAGGAGGGCGGCGAAGATCAACCCGACCGCGCTTCCTCGACCGAGGATTGCGACCGCGAGACCGCCGAAGCCCGCGCCCGCCCCGAGGCCCTCCTCGAAATAGCCCTTGTACCCGAGCACCGTACCGAGGCTGGCGGCGCCGGCGATCGCGCCAGAGATGACGAGGGCCTGCTCGAGTCGCGCCCGGACCGGCACCTTCTCGGCCGACATCGCCCGCGCGTTTTGACCGATCAGCCCGATCTCGCGGCCGAAGCGCGTGCGCCGATACGATTCCGTCACGAGGAAGGTGCCCGCGATGCCGAAGAGCAGCGCGAAGCTCGCGGCGCTTCCCCTGAGCGACGAAAACCAGCTCTCGAGGCGCGCCAGGCGTGCTCCGGGAGCGATGTCGGCGGTGCGAACGGTGCCGGTGAGCGCGAGACCGCCGGCCCCGAGCGCAAGGCCGACGGCGCTGTCGGCGATACGGTTCATCATGATCGTGGAGATGACCTCGTGCGCGCCGAATCGCCCTTTGAGGAGCGCGGGGACGAGCGCCCAGAGCGCACCGGCCACCATCGCGCCTGCCATCGCGAGCGGAAGCGCGACGAGCGCAGGAGTCGCCGGCGGAAGGTGCGCGCCGATCACGCCGGCCGCGAGGCTTCCCACGGCGAGCTGGCCTTCGGCGCCGATGTTGAAGAGGCCCGCGCGGAGCGCGAGGTCGACGGCGATGCCCGTGAAGAGGAGCGGCGTGGCCTTGAACAGTACCTGACCTGCGCCGTAGCTCGTCCCCCACGTGCCTTCGAAGACGAGCCTGGCCATCGCATGGGGCGATGCGCCGTACAGCCATACGAGCGCGCAGAACGCGAGCCAGCCGATGGCGAGCCCGGCGACCGCGGCCGGCAAGGAGCGCGACGACGCAAGCTTCACGGCGACGCCTCCGTCCCGTCCTCCACGCCGAGCATCCTCCGGCCGAGCTCCTCGTCGGAGGTGGTCGGTGGGAGGTCGGCCACGATGCGGCCACGTGCGAGAACGAGCACGCGATTGCATAGTGCACGCAATTCGTCGAGGTCGGCGGAGAGAATCAGGACCCCTGCTCCGCCGGCGGCGGCGGCGCGCAGCCTCTCGTGGATGTCGTGGCTCGCCCCGAGGTCCACGCCGCGCGTCGGCTGCGCGGCGACGAGCGCCCGCGCGCCCTCTCGCCCGATGCGAGCGAGCGCCCGCGCGACGACGACCTTCTGCTGGTTGCCGCCGGACAGCATGCGCGCGGTCCGGTCGAGGTCCGAGCCCGCACCCGAGCGTGCGATGCGCGTCATCGCCTCGGCCTCGAGCGCACGGAGGTCGAGGAGCCCCACCTTGTTCGCAAACGCGGAAAGCTCACCGAGGACGACGTTGTCGCGCAGCGTCGCGTCAAGCACGAGCCCGTCGGTTTGCCTGTCCTCGTGGATGATCGCGGCCGCCCCTCCGAGCACGTCACCGGAGTCGGGAACCACGTCGCGCGCGAGCACGGCGACGAGCTCGTGCTGCCCGTTCCCTTCGACGCCGGCGACGCCGACGATCTCGCCCGCGTGCACTTCGAGGGACACGGCGCGGAGCGCGCGGCCGACCGTCACGCTGCGCAGCCCGAGCACGACCTCGCGCGCGTCGAGCTCGGCCGCTTTCGGCGTTGCCTCCGCGGAGTCCGGCCTCTTGCCCGCGCCCATGATCGCCGCCGTCACCTCGGCGACCTGGGCCTCGACGTCGGCTCCCTCGCCGCGATCCAATTCCTTGGTGAAGAGCACTTCGCCACGCCTCATGACGGTGACGACGTCGGCGTGGGCCCTCACCTCGTCCATCTTGTGGGTCACGACGACGACGCCTGTGCCGGCGTCGGCGAGACGCCGCAGCGTCGCGTAGAGGGCAGCCGCCTCGCCCTTGGTGAGAACGGCTGTCGGCTCGTCGAGGATGAGGAGCTTTGCGTCACGGTAGAGCGCGCGCGCGATCTCGAGGCGCTGCCGGTCTCCCACGCCCAGCGATTCGACGGTCGCGTCCAGCGGGAGCTCGACACCGAGCTCCTTCGCGACGGCCTCTGCCTTGCGACGTGCGGCGGCGATGTCGATGACTCCGAGCCCCGACGTGGGCTCGGCGCCGAGCATGATGTTCTCGAGCGCCGAGAAGACCGATACGAGCGCGAAGTGCTGGAGCACCATGCCGAGCCCGCGGCGGATGGCCTCCCGAGGCGTGTGCGGGACGAGCCTGCTGCCGAAGGCGTCGACGTGGCCAGTCTCGGGCACCACCATCCCCGCGACGATCTTGAGAAGAGTGCTCTTGCCGGCCCCGTTTTCACCGCAGACGGCGTGGACGCGGCCGGCGTGGAACGCGACCGTCGCAGGACGAACCGCGGCGATCTCGCCGTATCGCTTCGAAACGCCCACGGCCCGAGCGAGCTCGTCTGGCACGCGGCGTAGGATAGGGCAATCGTCCGCGAAGTTTCGTATGATCGAACCGAGGCCCCCCGATGCTCCCGACGCCCACGCCCACCCGCTCGCGGACGTTCCCGCGCTCAAGACGCATTCGCGGCGCATCGGTGGTGGAGTACGCGATGATCGTCATCGGCGTCATGTTCATCGCGGCGGGCGCCTGGCGCGTGCTCGGCACGGGGGTGAAGAGGAGCTCGGGGAAGAGCGCCCAGGAGATCGGTGAGCAGGGTAACGGCAGCAGCAACGGCGGTGGGCAGGCCGCGAACGGTGGCGGCGGCGGCGGCGGTGGGCAGGCCGCGAACGGCGGCGGCGGCGGTCAGGGCGGCGGCGGCGGCGGCGGCGGCGGAAAGATGGGCGCGTCGTCGAAGGTCAACGTCGGAGGGGTCGGCGGCGGCGGCGGTGGCGGT
>JAYSXP010000155.1:0-5869 GCA_043717125.1 Polyangiaceae bacterium
CGACACGTGCGGGCATCGAGATAACGGAGGAGCTCCCGAAAGAGCCCCCATGCGCGCGCTGCGAGCACCGGATCCACCACGGAGCCTTCGCTTCCCGACTGCACGAGGCGCCTGCGCAGCGCGATGTCGGCGCCCGAGCAGAGGAGGAGGCCATACGCCTGATCGCCGTCACGTCCGGCGCGGCCGACCTCTTGGTAGTAGGCCTCGATCGAGGACGGCGGCTGCACGTGGATGACGGTGCGAATGTCGGAGCGGTCGATGCCCATCCCGAACGCGTTCGTCGCGACGACCACGGAGAGCTTGCGCGAGGCAAAGCGGTCCGCCACCTTCGAGCGCGCCTCTCCGCTCATGCCCGCATGATAGGCAGCCGCGGCCCAGCCGTGCTTGAAGAGCATGTCCGCGTACTGTTCGGTCGTCTTGCGCGTGGCTGCGTAGATGATCGCGCCGCCGGTGGGCATGCGCGCTGCTCCGAGCGCGGCGGTGAGACCGTCGAGGACCGCTTCTCTCGCCTGCTTCGGTCCGTCGACATTGCGCGCGGCGAGATGGAGGTTCGGGCGCGCGAAGCCGCGGAGGACCTCCTTGCACGGCGCGTCGTCGCCGCCGAGGCCGAGGCGCTCCTTGATCTCGCGGCGCACCTCGGGCGTCGCCGTCGCGGTGCAAGCGAGGATACGGGGCGGGCGCAGGCGTTCGAGCAACGCCCCGATGCGAAGGTAGTCGGGCCGAAAGTCGTGACCCCACTGCGCGATGCAGTGCGCCTCGTCGATCGCGACGAGCTCGATCTTGCAGCGCCCGAGGATGCGCACGAACACGTCGGAGGCGAGGCGCTCCGGCGCGCAGTAGACGAGCTCGTACTCGCCGCGCACCATCTTCTGCTCGCGGTCGTCGCGCTCCTCGCGATCGAGGGTCGACGCGAGGTACGTCGCCTTGATGCCGCGCTGAGTCAGCGAACGGACCTGGTCTTCCATGAGGGCGACGAGCGGCGAGATGACCAGGGTCATTCCGTCGAGCACGGCCGCAGGGAGCTGGTAGGTCAGGGATTTGCCGCCGCCTGTGGGCGCCACGACGAGCACCCTGCCGGGCTGCCCGAGGAGCGCGTCGATCGCCTCGCGCTGCCACGGCCGGAAGGCATCGAGTCCGAACCGGCTCTTGAGCACCTGCTCAAACGGATCGAGAGAGTCCGTCATCGTGCTGCGGGGAAACTCATACCATGAGAGCGCCATTGGTCCGGGGCCGTTCGTCCGCTCACGCGGGTCGTTGCGCGAAATCATGCGGAGGGGTCCGAGTCGAAGGCGCGGGTGAGCTCGCGCCGGAGAAGTCGAAGGATCGTGGCCGGACGTGCTACCGAGAGAGGATGCGTTGCGGATGGGGAGGTAGGCTCGGCGTGCTCGCGGCGGTCGCCATGCTGGCGACCTCGCTCGCCAGCGCCGCGCCCCCCGAGAGTGTCTCGGCCGAGTGCCGCGCGCAGGTGACGACGGCACTTCGCGCGCTCGAGCCCGCCTTCGCCGCCAAGACGCGCAAGATCTTCGCGTCCAACCCCGGCTCGATCGAGCTCGCCATCGCGAGCTACGCGCCGCCTCGCCCCCACGCGGTCGACGAGGGCAAGCTCCCCGACGTGAAGCCCGGCGCGCATTGTCCCGCCGAGATGGCCCTCTTCGCGTCGCGGTTTTGTGTCGACAAGTACGAGGGCTCGCTCCTGGAAAAGCTCGCCGACGGCACGACCCGCCCGCACTCCCCCTACCACTCCCCCATGCCCGTCGACGGAACCGTGTATATTGCACGTAGCGTTGCAGGCGTCGTTCCGCAGGGATACATCAGCGCGGCGCAGGCCCAGGGTGCATGCAAGGCGGCCGGCAAGCGCCTCTGCCACCCGGTGGAGTGGCGCGCGGCATGCGGCGGTACGGAGGGCTTCGCCTATCCGTACGGACCGACGCGCGTGCCCGGCAAATGCCACGACAGCGGCGCGACGCCGATGCTCACCTTCCACGCCGACACGATGAAGCGAGGCTGGGGAGCCAGCGAGCTGAACGACGCGCGCAACAACCAGCTCGAAGGCTCGCTCGCGAAGACGGGCGCCTCTCCGGACTGCGTCAACGACATCGGCGCGTACGACATGGTCGGCAACCTCCACGAATGGACGGCGGACCCGAACGGCACGTTCCAGGGCGGCTACTGGCTCGACACGTCCCAGCACGGCGACGGCTGCGCGTACCGGACGATCGCGCACGCCTTCGACTACCACGACTACTCGACGGGCTTCCGCTGCTGCGCCGACGCCGCACTCTGAGGCAACCGTCGGCCATGTCCTTGTGAGCGAGCTGGAAGCGCGGTAACAGGCGTGTCCATGAAGCGCGCCCTGCTCGGACCCGTCGGCTCTCTCTGTCTCGCCCTCTCGTTGATCGCCGTGGCTCCCGCCTGCGGCGGCGATGCCCCCGAGGTGAAGGCGCCTCCGCCCGCACCGACCGTCGAGGCGCTGCCGCCCGTCGTCGACAAGCCGGCCGAGGCGCCGAAGCCCGAGCCGACCGCCGAGGAGAAGAAGAAGGCCGAGCAGCTCGAGGCGCTCGCGAAGGATCGCGCGAAGATGGACGTCGATCACAAGGCGGACATGGCGCGCTGGACGCCCGAGCTCCGCACCGAGGCAAAGGCGCTCACCGACAAGGCCTACCCCAACGGCAAGGCTGCGATCACCACCGCCATGGCGAGCAAGATCAGGAAGCCCGGCGACGCGGAGCGCGACAAGTTCCGCCACCCCGCCGAGACGCTCGAGTTCTTCGGCTTCAAGCCGACGATGACGGTGCTCGAGTTCGGACCCGGCGAGGGCTGGTACACCGAGCTCCTCGCGCCGTCGCTCGCGAAGAAGGGCAAGCTCCTCGTCACCAACGGCGACCCGAACGGGCCGCCGGACGAGCGCAGCACCTTCTACGCGCAGCGCTTCAAGCTGTTCCTCGACACCTCGCCCGACGCTTACGGCAAGGTGGAGACGGTCGCGATCGACAACAAGGCACCGAAGCTTCCTGCCGACCGCGAGGCCACCGTCGACATGGTGATCCTCGCGCGCGAGCTCCACGGCATGGTCCAGCAGACCAAGATGGGTGAGTGGCTCGCCGAGATCCACAAGGCGCTCAAGCCGAACGGTATCCTCGCGATCGAGCAGCACCGCGCGAAGGCGGACGTCGTTCCAGAGGAGAGCGCCAAGAAGGGCTATCTCCCCGAGAAGTGGGTCATCGAGAAGATCGAGGCCGCGGGCTTCAAGCTCGCCGGAAAGTCCGAGATCAACGCGAACGCGAAGGACACGAAGGACTACGCGGACGGCGTGTGGACGCTCCCGCCCAGCTTCCGCCTCGGCGACAAGGATCGCGAGAGGTACGCCGCCATCGGCGAGAGCGACCGCATGACGCTGAAGTTCGTCAAGGTGGCGAAGCCGGTGCCCAAGGCCGACAAGCCCGCAACGCCCGCGACGCCCGCGAAGCCCGCGAAAAAGCCCTAGCGATACGGCTGCGCGGAGCGCGAGCCCGCGAGGGCGATCAGGTGCGCGAGGAGATCGATTCCGTCCGACGACGAGGCGGAGATCGACCCCGCCGTCGCGCCTGGCCGCACGCGATCGAGGCCCGGACGCGGGGCGAGCAGGCGCTCGTCGTAGACCGCGTCCGGTGCGCGCTCGCGTAGCAGGCGAATCAGGACAGCGAAGTTCTCGATCTGCGACGCGCGGAGGTCGACACCGAGCCCGTCGTAGCGCGCGCGTGACTGCGTGAGGAGGAACGGCGCCCCGCCGTGACGGAACACGTAGAGCACCTGCTCGCGCTCGTCGCTCGTGTGCTTGGTCGTGCTCGTCACCGTCTTCGTCATGAGGACGCCGCCCGACATCGCCGCGCGCCCGAGCGAGAACTTCCGTTCGGCGCTCTTCTCCACGTGCTCGCTGCGCGTCCGATGCATTGCCCGCACGAACGCGACGAGGTCGGCCCACGCCGCTCGCACCGGCTCGGCGGTGCGGAGAGGCGTGACCACGAGCCCGTCGGGCTCGAGCCGGAACGCTCGAACATGGGTCATGGCGTCCGCGGCGACGACCGCGCTTGCCTCGCACGCGACCGCCTCGTGACCGCGCTCCCTGAGCTTGCCGAGGAGCGCGAGGGCGCGCGAGCGGTCCTCGGTGCGAAGCAGCGGCACCGGAGGCGGCGAGCGAAGAAGCAGCGCGGTCTCGTACGGAGTCGAGCCGAGGTCGGCGGCGAGCCGAGGCGCCTCTTCCTCGACCGAGCTACGAAGCGCCGTCAGCGCGACGATGTCCAAGAGCCAACGCTAGCATCGGCGGTACGCGATCGGCGCCTGCTGAGCGTCGACGTCGGGGTGCGAGCTACCGAAGACGGCGGGCGAAGGCGGCCAGCTTTCGTGGCCTCGTGAGGGATTCCTTCGCCGATCGGGAGAGCGCCTTCACCGCCAGCTCCAGCCGTAGAGCCTCGCCCTGCGAAAGGCAGCGGCGGACCGCGCAGATCTCGAGGGGTCCCCGTCCGCGGGTGTACTTCGCGCCCTTCCCCGCGTCGTGCTGAGCGATCCGCTCGGCCACGTTTCGCGCAATGCCGGTATAGAGCGAGCCGTCCGCGCATCGCGCCATGTACACGAACCAGACGTCGGCACGCGCCACGCCGACGCCGCGGCTCACCCGTCGCTCGCCGCGTTCGCGCTCGGCGACGCGTCGCGCTCCAGGCGAGCCAGCGCCTCCTGGTAGAGCGTCGGACCGGCGCTCCGCCACTCCATGGTGAGCCCGACGCGGAAGAGGCGCTCCTCGATGACACGCGCACGCGCGAGCGCGTCGTGGGCGAGCTGCGTGTGGGCGGTCCGCGTCCGCGCAGCCGCTGCCGCGACGCCGACCCCCGCCGCGCCGACCACGGTCGCGGCGAGGAGCAGGAGCCCGAGCCGCCCTTCGATCGTGCCGCCGAAGACGGCGAGCACCACGGCACACGCGGCGACCGCGATCGCGCAGGTCGCCGTCGCCACCACCATCGTCTGCGTGATGCGGGACACCCACCCCACGCGCGCGAGCTCGCGCAGCGCGACGCCGCGAAAGAGGTCGGCCTCGCGATCGAGACGGAGCGCGAGCGCGCCGAGCGGCCCGTCAGAGGTGAGCTCGGGGAGGTCGACGGCCGAGAGGAGCGCCGTCACGTCGGCATTCTCGGGCGTCGCAAGCGCGGCCCCCGCACGCTCAAGACCCTGTCCGAGGCCGTGAATCACGTCCCCGGTGGTCTCGTGTACGAGCTCGACCAGCCCTCTCGGCAACTCCCGTGGATCCGCCACGTGGAGAGCATACGCCGCTTTCACACCTGCGATGCGCGAGGCTGGGAGCTTTCACGCAGCGTGACCTCGGCATCGCGATGGAGACCTACCTGGTGCACGTGCACGAGAACGGAGGCAGGGCGCTCGCGATCCCGCGCCGACTTCAGGTCGCCCGACGATTCTCGAACGATCTGCGTCATCGTAAAGCCGCTCTTTCGGCGGTAGAACGTGATCTTCATCGACTTGGGAAGGATGTCATTGCTGAGCGCGGCATATCCCTGCAGACCGGCGTCGACCCAACCGGTCGGGTACATCCAGATCTCGAGATGCTCTTCGTGTCGACGGAGATGCCGTGGACGGAGACCGTTTGCCCCCCGATCTGGAACGTGGAGAGAGCGGCTCCGCTCGGAGCGTAGACCGCGATACCGACGTGGCCTGCTGCGGCGCCGTACGCGCCGATCGACATCGCGACGACGTCGAGGTCGACGTGGGCGGTCATCACGACGTTCATCTTTCGCGTGCCGGGGGGGAACCTGCACCGTCGCACCGCGGTGCGAATGGGAGTGTGGTCTCGTAGCGAACAGTCGCCCACCGCGCACCCGTTTCA
>JAYSXP010000156.1:0-5869 GCA_043717125.1 Polyangiaceae bacterium
GATCGGGACGAGGCAGGACGGGCACGTCGTGCCGTGCGGTCCTGCCGTGCCGCAGAAGAAGCAATGCGAGACGATCCCCGTCGCCACTGGCCGCCACCCTCCGGTTCGCGATCGTAGCCGATCGTTGGGAGCCCTTACGACGTCAGGAGAGCGCAGCTCGCACGCTTTGTTCAAGGATGTCGAGAAGACCGTCGAGGTCGGCGTCGCCGATGACGAGCGGCGGACACACGTAGACCGTGTCGCCCAGGGGACGTAGGTACGCGCCTCGCCGGCGAGCCTCCTCGTAGACGCGCCATCCGGTCTGACCGAGGTAGCTCGTGCCCGAGCCGGTGCCGCTTCGTCCGGACGAGGCAGGTTCGAGATCCGCGGCGCCCGTCATGCCGAGGCTGCGCACGCGGGCGACACCGGGGATCGCCCGGATGCGCTCGAACGCCGCCGCGATGCGAGGCGCCTTGGCGCGCGCCTGCGCGACGACGGCCTCGTCCTCGTAGATCGCTAGCACCTCACGGGCTAGAGCGGCCCCGATCGGGTTGCCGCAGAAGGTATGCCCGTACCAGAGCGCGCGATCGCTCGCGCCGCGGAACGAGTCGTAGACGTGGTCTGTCACGAGCGTCGCGCCCATCGGGATGATCGACGAGAACACCTTGCCGAGGCACATGATGTCCGGAGTGATGCCCGCGTGGTCGCAGGCCCACATCGCGCCGGTGCGGCCGTAGCCGGTGAACACCTCGTCGACGACGAGGAGCACGTCGTGCTCGCGCGTGACGTCACGCAGGGCTCGGAGGTAGGCGGCGTCGTACGTGCGCATGCCCGAGGAGCCTTGGAGGAGCGGCTCGACGACGACGGCGGCGATCGAGTCGTGTTCACGGACGATCACGTCCCTGATCGCGTCGAATGCGCGCGCGTAGGCGTCCTGCTCGGGGAACGGCGCGCGAATGCATTCGAAGTGCACGCTCGCGAACGGACGCCGGAATACCTCTACGCCGCCGAGGCTCGACGCGGCGAGCGTATCGCCGTGGTACGCGCCGTCGAGCGCAACGAAGCGGGTCTTCTTCGGCGCGCCGAGGTGTTGCCACGTCTGCAGCGATGCCTTCACGGCGACCTCGATCGAGGTCGAGCCGTTGTCCGTGTAGAATACACGCGTGAGGCCCGGCGGCGCGACGCGGACGAGCTCCTCGGCGAGCGCCGCAGAGGGCTCGTGCGCGATGCCGGCGAGGGCGCAGTGGTCGAGCTTTTCGGCCTGTTCTCGGAGCACGCGCAGGAGGCGCGGGTGGCCGTGCCCGAGCGCGGCGACCCACCACGACGAATTGCCATCGAGGTAGCGGGTCCCGTTCGCGTCGTACAGTGAGGAGCCCTCTGCGCGCGCGACGACGATCGGGTCCGTCTTTTCCCACACGTCCACGGGGGTGTAGGGATGCCAGACGTGCGCCTTGTCGAGGCGCACGACGTCGTCGCGCGTGAGGCTCTTCTTCACTTCTTGGGGGCGCCCGCGTCCTTTGCGAGACCGGGGGCCTTCGGGGCGCCCGCGTCCGGGGTCGTCGACGGCATTGCCATCGACATATCCATCGGTGCGTCGTGGTCGACTTTGATCGTGCGCGTCGTGCTGTTCCACGGGCCTTCGATCAGCTTGCCGGCCGCGTCGACCAGCTCGACCTTGAGCTGGTACGACCCGTTCTGGAGGTTATCGATGTAGAGCGGCGTTCCGAATTTCTCGACGTTGCCCTCGACGGCCTTGTCGATGCTGGGGCCGGTGACGGTGACGTGCACGTGCTCCTTGCCCTCGGCGAGGGTCACGTTCGCGACCTGGAAGTCGACGAGCACGTGGTTTGCCATCTCCCCGTTGTAGTCACCCTTCGGGCGACTGTAGACGAGCATGGGCTTCTTGGTCGGGTCCTTGGCCGCGTCCTTCTTGCCGACCCAGAACGGGACGACGGTGAACGCGTCCTTCGTCTTCACCGACTCGTGGTTCGCACGGCTCGGGAACGCGACGAGCACGTGCATGCCCTCGGCGAGCGCCTCGCCGGCGGCGAGCTCGTTCAGGTGAACGGGCTCCTTCGTGTCGTAGATCGCCTTGTACGGCTTGTTGTCGAGGATGAGGTGGACGTGGTTCGAGCCCTTGGCTGTTTGCCAGTTCTTCACGTCGAGCTTGACGACGAAGTCGTTCGCCTTCGCGGCGTCGATCACCTGGTCCCGCGTCGGCGCGGTGATCTTCACGGTCGGCGTCGGCGCGGCCGGATCAGGGCTTGCGGCGCCCGGCGTGATCGTGATCGGCGGTGCGGGAGCCTTTGGCGGCGTCGTCGGCGCGGTGGGCGTCGTCGCGACGGGCGTGGAAGACGCCGACGCGGGCGGCGGCGGGGGCGGCGGGGGCGGCGGAAGGTTGTCGTTGCCTCCGCCGCACGCGTAGACGGACGCGCCGAGCAGCACGGCGACGAGCGCCGACGGAACGAGGAGAGGGGAGCGGAGAGGGCGGGTGCCGAGGGTCATGGTGGCGCGGAGCTTTCCACCGGCTGGGCGCGCGCTGCAAGGGCCACTTGACGCGGGTGATGCCCGGCGGGCAGGCTCCGTCCTTCATGCCGCATCGCGAGCGCTATCTTTTCATCTGCACGAACCGCCGCGAGGAGGGGAATCCGAAAGGATCCTGCGCTCAGAAGGGGAGCGAGGAGCTCGTGAAGCGCCTGAAGGCGGCGCTCCTCGAGCGCGGTCTCGCCAAGACGGCCGCACGCGCATGCTCCACGAGCTGCCTCGACCTCTGCGAGTTCGGTGCGTCGATCGTCATCGAGCCCGATCACCTCGTCTACGGAAACGTCACGCTCGACGACGTCGACGCGATCGCCGACGCGGTCGCGAAGGGCGAGGTCGTCGAGCGGCTCGTCATCCCTCGTCCCGCGAAGGGGGCCTGATGGGCTTCGGCTTCGAGATCAAAGAGGCGTTCTCGGGGAGCTACTACCGCCTCGAGGAGCCCCTGCGGGACCACGCGATGCAGATCTCGCTGCAGCTCGGCGTCGATGGGATGCGACGCTTTCTGCGAGAGCGCAAGATCGTCGCCGAAGGAAGGATCCTCGCGGAGGGACTCGCCGCGCGCGAGCCGCATGGCGTGCCGCTCTGGGGCTCGCTGACGATGAAGCTCTTCGACGAGAAGCGCATTCCGTACGACCTCACCTTCGAGGGCGACGATCGGCGAACGTACCGGCTGCGCGGTCAGCGTGACTTCTTCATGCACGACGCGGTCGACTCGCTGACGATGCTTCCCGTGAGCTTGTACGACGACGCGAACGTGGAGATCGGTCGTGCGCTGCTGCGCTTCGACCCGAAGACCGACCTGCCGACCACCGTGAGGTCTTTTCGTCCGCGGGTGCGGTTCGCGCGGCTCTCCGGCGGGAAGGTCTGAGTCTGACAAGTTGACAATCAACTCGGACGGAATGACATCCAGGGTTGACGGGTTGTCTTCGCGTGACAACATGGATGCTGTGATTGACGAGCTGTCAGGGGCCATTGACAAGACGTCCGAACCGGCGAGGCGCCCCGACGGGAGTGTCGACGAGGGGATCACGGTGCTCGTCGTGGATGACGAGCGCTCGAACGTCGAGTCCCTCGAGAAGATTTTCCTCAAAGAAAACATGCGTGTACTCGTCGCCAACGACGCCAAGCACGCGCTCGATCAGGTGCGGAACCATCGCGTCCAGGTGGTCCTCACCGACCTGATGATGCCAGGCACGACCGGCCTCGAGCTCCTCCGGGCGATCAAGCAGATTCAGCCCGAGGTCGAGGTCGTCCTCATGACGGCGTACGGCTCGGTGGAGGCGGCAGTCAGCGCCATGCGCGAGGGCGCCTACGACTTCGTCGAAAAGCCGCTCAAGCGCATGACGATCGTGAAGAGCGTCCGCAAGGCCGCGGAGCGCGGGCGCCTTCTCGAAGAGAACCGCTCCCTCAAGGACGAGATCAAGGCGCTCACCAAGCGAGAGATGGTCGGCAGCTCGGTCGCCTGGCGCCGCGTGATCGAGGTCGCGACGCAGGCCGCCCCAAGCATGGCCACCGTGCTCGTCCTCGGCGAGAGCGGTACCGGTAAGGAGCTGCTCGCGCGTTACATTCACGACAAGAGTGCGCGCGCGCGCGGGCCGTTCGTCGCCGTCAACTGCGCTGCGATCCCCGAGACAATCCTCGAGAGCGAGCTCTTCGGTCACGAGCGCGGCGCCTTCACCGGCGCCGTCACCAAGAAGGACGGGCGCTTCGCAAAGGCCACGGCGGGCACGCTCTTCCTCGACGAGATCGGCGAGCTCTCGCCGCAGGTGCAGGTGAAGCTGCTGCGCGTCCTCCAGGAGGGCGAGTACGAGCCGCTCGGCGGCAACACCGTGAAGGCCGACGTGCGTGTCGTCGCGGCGACCAACCGCGATCTGCTCGCCGAGGTGCAGGCGGGCCGCTTCCGCGAGGACCTCTTCTACCGGCTCAACGTCATCGCCGTCACCGCGCCGCCGCTCCGTGCGCGCCGTGAGGACGTGCCCCTCCTCGTCGACCACTTCGTCGGCCTCTACGCGAAGAAGAACGGCAAGGCACGCCTCACCGTCGCGCGCGCCGCGCTCGATCGCATGCTCGACTACGCCTGGCCGGGCAACGTGCGCGAGCTCGAGAACGTCATCGAGCGCGCCGTCGTCCTCTCCCGGGGCGACACGCTCACCGAGAACGATCTTCCCGAAGTGATTGCAAAGTCGTCGGACACGGCGCCGCGGTCGCTCGATTTTCCCGTCGGCACGCCGCTTTCGGAGATCGAGCTCCGCGTGATCAAGGAGACCTTGAAGCACACGAAGGGTGACAAATCGCTCGCGGCGCAGCTGCTCGGCATCTCGACGCGCACGATCTACAGGAAGCTCGATGGCGTCGAAGGCGGCGAAGGCGCCGTCGACTGACCCGACCCGAGATCGCCTGGACCGCCGATCGAACAAGCTCCGCCTGTTCCTCGGATCTCGCGACGGCTCGTTCAAACCGGTTGTCACTTTGTCAGCGCGCGGGCTCCCTACGCCGTCCGCGCGCCAAGGTGGCGAACGACTGGCGGTAGAACTCGCAAATTGCCCTGGATTTTCCATGGTTTTCTTGGTGGCATGCGCCTCGCAAAGCTCCTGCTGGACCTCGCTCTCATGCCCGTCGATCAGCTCCTCCGAAAGAACTTCTGGCTCGTCGTGCTTCCGCTCGTCGCGATCGCGGCGTTGCTGAACGCGCAGGCCGTCACGCAGCTCGTCGGCATCAGCCTGACGCCCGACGAGAAGGCGCTCTCCGCTCCGCCGCCGGTCGCGAAGGTCGCGCCGATGTCGAGCTCGTCGATCAAGAACCCGACGGCCGAGCCGATCCTCGCGCGGAACCCGTTCGACCACGTCACCGGACCGCTGCGTCCGCCCGCGGTCGACGACACCGCGGTGGCGGCGACCGCGCTCGACACGAGCGACCCTTGGAACGCTCCGCTGTGCGAGGGCGTGAAGGTGCTCGTCATCGCGGCGTCGAGCGATCCGGACTGGTCCTTCGCGGCGGTCAGCGGCACGACCGACACGAAATCAATGCTTCGTCGTCGTGGCGGTGAGATCGGCGGCAAGACCGTTCACTTCGTCGGCTGGGATCGCGTGTGGTTCCAGAACGGCAGCTCGCTCTGCCAGGCCCAGCTCTTCAAGCAGCCCGAGGTGCACGCGGCGGCGCCTCCGCCGGCGGCGTCGGCGTCGGTCGCGCCCGCGAAGGGCGGCGCAGGCGCGCTCGACCCCGCGCTCGCGAAGGGCATCCAGAAGGTCTCCGCGACCGAGTTCAACATCGACCGCGGCGTGGTCGACAAGATCCTCGAGAACCAGTCCGAGCTGATGCGCCAGGCGCGCATCGTCCCCGAGCAGGAGAA
>JAYSXP010000157.1:0-5862 GCA_043717125.1 Polyangiaceae bacterium
ATCTTCGTGCAGTGCCCGACCGAAATTGACGCGATCGCGACGATTCATGCCTTCGCGCCCGCGGAAGTGCTCCGACTCGCCCCCGAGCTCGTACGCCACGAGAGCGTGGGATGGCGAGATCAGGCGGCGACGGGTGGGTCGCGCTACCGGCGCGGCGAGCATGCGAAGCGCGGGCCTCACGGCGCGCTTGCTGCCTCCGCCTCGAAGAACAGCGCGTCGATCCGCCTGCGCTGAGCCGGCTCGATTCGCGTCAGGACGGCGTCGCAAGACTTCACGTGAGCACTACGATACTTCTCGTGCAAACAGCGCTGAACGGGCTCTGGCATATCCCGACAGGTGGCCACAAAGTCACGCGTCTCCGGAGCGTCGACTAGCAACTTCAGTCTTGGGTTGTTGGTGCCCCAGAAAGTCTTGAAGCCGTCAACGTGCTTGGCGGCGGCATCGCAGACGCGCGCGTCGTCGCGGTTGGGCGACGTCGCCTCCGCGGCGGCAGCCTTCGGGGCCGGAAGGTCACTCTTGCAAGAGACGAGGATCTCGTGGCCGCCGCCCCCGACGGACCGCAACTCGTAACCCTCGGGGCAGACCTCGGTTGCTTTCTCGTAACACGCGGACGCGCTTGCGCCGAAAGAGCCGTCGCACCTGATGAGGTGCGCGGGCTCCCCATCGGGACCACGCACCGACGCCGCGTGCGCGCACCCCGAAGGCATGAGCGCCAATACTATGAGGCTCGTCTTCCACGGCATCCCACGCACTCTAGCAGCGGCCAAGGATAGGAAGAAGAAGCGAATCGCGGGGACTGGCAGTCCCCGAGCCAGACGCGTAGCCCGGCGGCTTCATGGAGCCGGCTCCCGCAGCGCGCTGGCTACGCAGACCGTGGTCAACTGATCCACCCGACGTAGGCTGCGGGACCTCTGACCCTGCGCAGACCGAGGGACTGGAGGCAGAGTATGTCGCCCAGCCCATCGTCGACGGGCAACCCGCAGATTCGTACAAGGAGGCAGCGCTGATCGACGCGCCAGGTTTCATCTGCTCGGGCGCGACCATCGCCCCACGCATAGCGCTGACCGCGGGCCACTGCGTTGACGCGACTTCGTTCACGGTGACCGCGCCCTACGTGAACAAGAGCGCGAGGGCCTCGCGCACGTGGACCGCATACGTCAATCAGGGCTCGCGGGTAAACCCCGACACGAACGACGTCGCCGTCAACGGGCTCGCTCGCAATGGGCGGGTACCACGGAAGGTCGATCGCGATCCGACGGGCATCGGCGAGCCGGGGCTGCCGCCCATCGCGCCCGCCGTTGCGAATGCCATCTGCGATTTGACCGGGCTACGGCTGCGGAGGCTTCCGCTCCAGGCCGCGCCCGCGTGCTGCAGTCGCCGCGCTGCCTCAACTGTCATCCCGCCGGCGATGCGCCGCTGCAGGGCGACACGCCGAAGCCGCACGCGATGAACGTCACGCGCGCGAGCGCCCCGGCGGGGCTCGGGTGCAGCACGTTTCATCAAGAGCGGAACTCGGAGGCGGTCGGAGTGAAAGGCGGCCCGCCCGGCGCACCGCGCTGCGGTCTCCCCGGGATGGAGATGCCGCTCGTGTTCCAGGGCCTCACGCCGACGCTGCTCTGCGAGCAGATGAAGGATCCGGAGCGGAACGGTCACAAGGATGCGCGGCAGCTCCTCGAGCACGTCGAGCACGATCCGCTCGTCACGTGGGGCTGGTCGCCGGGCGGCAAGCGGACGACGCCGCCGCTCAGTCACGCCGCCTTCGTCACGGCCTGGAGGACGTGGACCGACGCGCTCCGGGCGTGTCCGTAGGGCGTTCCGCCACACCGAAGATCCGTGAGCGCCTCGTGCACCCGCTTACGAAGATCCCGCGGCCGGTCTACGGCCCGCCGTCGGCCCGGGGGCCCTCGAGATCGACTTGCAGCCCCCCGGGATCGGCGCGCGCGAACGTGAGCGTGAGCCCAAGGAGCCTGGCAACGCGGCGCGTGATGACGAGACCGAGCCCGTGGCCGGTACGCCGGCGGGCGCGCGCCGTGTCCAGATCGTCCGTAGCGTCGACCAGCTGCGCGAGCGCGTGGTCGCTCAGTCCCGGCCCGTCATCGACCACGCGCACGCGGAAGTGCCTGGGGCCGCGCTCGCTGACGACCACTGCGACGTGACCTCCGGCGCGCTGGTGGTGGATCGCGTTGAGCACGACGTTTCCGATCGCTTGCTCGAGGAACGTTTCATCGGCGTCCACCGTGAGCACTTCCTCGGGGACCGCGCAGTCGAGCTCGATGTCGTGCTGGCGCGCGATCGGCCCATGGCGCGCGACGCAGCGCTCGACGAGCCGCCCGAGGTCGAGCGTCGTGCGCACCAGATGCGGCTCGCCAGCCTCGAGGCGCGCCGCGACACCGAGATTGTGCACGAGGGAGGTCATGTAGACCACCTCGCGCAGGGCTGCGCCGAGCACGGCGCGGTCCGCCGGCGCCCCTGCCTCCTCCGCGTCGCGCAACGCGGCGAGATGACCCTGCAGGACGGTGAGCGGCGTCATCACGTCGTGCGTGGTGTTGCTGAGAAAATCGCGCAGCGTCTGCTCACGGTGCTCCTGCGCGTCGACGTGTGCGCGGACTTCGGCGGCCGCCTCGTCGAAGGCGCGCGCGAGATCGGCGATCTCGTCGTCCCCCGTGATGATGACGCGGTCCGCGTAGTGACGCCGCGCCGACGCGCGGACGCTCGCGGCAAGCTCGCGGATGCGCGCGACGGTCGGGCCGAGCACGAGCAGGATAGCGAGCGTCACGGCGACGAGCGAGGCGAACCACGGACGCCAGACGAACACGGGAGCATGCGCCGCGCTCACGACGGGGCGGACCGCCAGGACCCAGGCGCAAGGGCCGCTGCCCCACGGCGTGCGCAGCAGCACCGCCTCGTGCACCTCGCGGGGGCCTTCGCTTCGATGACGCGACTCCGCCGCCCCGCGCCGTACCGCGGCCGACAGCTCTGCCGCGAGCGGAGGAGCGAACGGCACGCTGGGCTGGAGCGCTTCGTCGAAGGGATAGAAGTGAATGGGGGCACTGCCCGCGCGCGCACCTTCCAGGCCGTGCGAACGGTCAGGACGCTCGTGATGCTGGGGCGGGTACGCCGGAGCCTCCAGGCCCCGCTGGAACGAGCGCGTCCAGGCCTCCGGCGAGGCCTCGCAAACCGTGCGCGCATCACCCTTGAGGGCCGTGCGCGCTTCACTTGCCAGGATCTCGCTAGCGGTGCGCATGCTGCTCTCGCGCTCGCTCCACGCGAGCACCGCTGCGAGGGGCACCATCAGCACCGCCGTGGATAGCGCGAGCCGGACGCGCAGCTTCACGACGCGTCTCGCAGGCGGTAACCGATTCCCCAGACCGTCACGATCTGGCCGCCGCCGTCGCCTAGCTTCTTGCGCAGCCGCGAGACGTGCACATCGAGCGCGCCATTGGCGCCGTCCTTGACGCCTTCCAGGAGCTCGAGCAGCGACTGACGCGTGACCGGTGCCCCCCGCCGACGCGCGATTGCTGCGAGCACCGCGTACTCGGTGGCGGTGAGGCCGACCAGCGCGCCGCCCGACGAGACCTCGCGTGAATGCAGATCGATGCGAACGGGACCGCTGACCACGGCCGAGCCCCGCTGCAACGTCGGCCGACGAAGGCGCGCGCGCACGCGCTCGATCAGCTCCTCGGGCCAGAACGGCTTCGTCAGGTAGTCGTCAGCTCCGAGCTTGAGACTGCGCACCCGCGGCTCGCTGTCGTTGCGAGCGCTGAGGATCAGCGCCGGTGCGTCGCTGCGGTCGCGAAAGCGCTTGAGCACGTCGAGACCGGACGGGCCAGGCAGCATCAGGTCGAGCACGAGGAGGTCGAGCTCGAACGTCTCGCCGTCGAAGACGCGACGACCGTCGGTAAGCCACGTTGTCTCGAGGCCAGCACGACGAAAGTGGCCGACAATCTGCATCCCGAGCGCAGGGTCGTCTTCAATCAAGAGGATGCGTTCGCCCATGACTCACGAGCGTACCGCCACGGCCTTAAGAGGTTCTTAAGGTTGACGATCTATCCTGGCCTTCATGGCGATTCGCAACTTCGTGCTCGTGGGGATCGTGGCGATCGGGCCGGCTGCCGCGGGAGGCTGCGGGGGGGAAGGGCAGGTAACGACGACGGCGGACCGCGACGCGGCGACCGCGGCCGACGACGCGTCGCGCGACGCCACGACGATCGTCAGCGTGATGCGTCTGCCACTCGGCGACGGCAAGTACCTCCCCGCGCCCAAGCAAGGTTACGTCTTCTCCTGCAAGACGACCTTCATGACGGGGATGGGGGGCGCGTTCGCCGACGGTCCGTGGATCCACCATGACACCGGCACGTTCGACTTCACCGCGAAGACCGTCGTGCAAGGCGAGGTGAGGTGGCCGGCGCACGCCTTCACCGCGATGGTCACCGGAGCGACGCGCACCATCACCGGCAACGGCCTGCCCGACCACACGACCGGTACGTTTCCGATCGCGCCCAGCGATCCCGCCTATGCCTACGATCGCAATCCCAACACGATAGAGGCGCAAACGAACGCGTGGTCGCTGCCGGCGAATCCCGCGGTCGCCGCCACCGAGACGTGCCTTGGGGGCGGCCCCATCGGTGTCCTTCTCTCCGGCGCCGTGTTCTTCGACGCGCTGGACGCGGAAGGACGCGATGCCGTGGCCCACGAGACCCAGGATGCGTGCCAGGCGCATCCGGCGCCAAGCGGCGCGTACCACTATCACAGCCTCAGCACGTGCTTGCCCGACTCCGGCTCCGGCCACTCCGCGTTGCTCGGCTACGCGCGCGACGGCTTCGGCATCTTCGGCGTGCGCGGCGAGGGTGGTCAGCCACTCACGAACGCCGATCTCGATGTGTGTCACGGTCACACCCACGAGATCTCCTGGGACGGATCGATCGTTTCTCTCTACCACTACCATGCAACCTACGAGTACCCGTACACGCTGGGGTGCTTCAGAGGCGCTGTCCCTTAGGGTGTTCTTCGACGATACCGGCGCGATGCCTGCGTTTGTCCTCGTCACCGTGGCCAAAACGGCGGCGCAGCGCACAAGGCCCGCACGTCTGGCGGCGAGGCGGGGAGACGTTTTTTTTTGCATTTCCCATCGTCCCGCAGCGCCGATCCACCGAGGGGTTCGTGCCCCGTCGAGGCCATCGGCCTGCAAGAGAACGTCGCATATTTGACGATCCGAGCCCTCTCCCACTTCGCGCCATTCTTGGCCGGAGCATTTGTTCACCGCCACGCGATCGACCGCGCGAGCGGTCTATGAGACTGCGCCGGGCGCGATGCCATTCTCGGTGGTACTGCGCAAGAGCAGGGTGGTGTGACCGGCGGAGGACGTCACGATGAACGCGGAGGACGAGATCGCTCGCTCGCTCCATGAGGTACCCGAGCTCGTGGCGCACGCCATTGCGCCCGTGCCCCCGAGCCGCGCGGAGAACGCGAGTCACGCCAAGGAGTTGCTGAAACATCGCGCAACGATCCACGCGCAGGAACGGCTCGTCTTCTCGCTGCGGGCCGACCTCGCGGCGCGCAGCCAGGCGACCGCCCGGAGCGAGGACCAGCGACGAGCCCTCGCAGGCGAGCTCGCCGATCTTCGCGCCAGGCTCGACGAGGTAGAGAAGGAGGCCGCACGCGCCGAGCAGCGAGCGACGCGCGCGCGCGTGATGTCGCCGCGCGCGCGGACTCCGACAAGGACGTCTCCGTCCGCCGCGGCCAGGATGCCCTGCGCCGCTTCGAACAGCGTCACGCGCGCGAGCTCGAAGGGCTGAAGCGTGAGTTCGTGACGGCGATCGTGGAGCGCGACGGTGCGCTCGCGGAGAGTAGCCCAAGCTAGCC
>JAYSXP010000158.1:0-5856 GCA_043717125.1 Polyangiaceae bacterium
TGCGAAGGCAACAATATCGTCAACGCGTGCATCGGCGGCGCGAAGCTGCGCCTCGACTGCGGCGTGCTCGGGCTCAATTGCAACGTGAGTCAGCTCACGTCGATCGACCCGACGGGCGCGTGCATGGTCACCGGCACGGGCTCCTGCACGCCGGGCACCGACACCTGCGAGAGCGACACGCTCCTCCACTCGTGCGGACGAGGCGCGTTCTTCGACGTCGACTGCGCGAGCGTGGGCCTCGGGAAATGCGCGGTCAACCTCGCCGGCCACGGCGCATGCGCGCGGCCGGCGAACTGACGCCGCTCAGAAGGAGCGTTCGAGCTGCGCTTTTTGGAGCTCGTCGAGCGCTTTCTTGGTCTCGTCGTCGACCTCGCCACCCTTGCCGCCCTTGACGGGTTTTGCGGGCTTCGCTGCCGCGGCCTCGTCGGCGGCGGCCGCGGGTGCCTGCCGAACGGGACGTGAAACCGGCGCTGCTGCGACGGGTGCCTGGCGAGGCTGCAGAGCTGCTACCGCCGCTGCAGGCTTCGGAGCAGTCCCAACGACGGCCACGGGAGCGGGCGGCGCGGCCGCAACGGGAGTAAAAAGAGTAGGCGGCGTCGCGATAGCAGGAGCCGTCGCGCTGGGAGAAGCACCCGCCGCAGGGACCGCGACGGGAAGAACGGCGACCGCGGAAGAGGGATCGGCCGCGACGGGTATACCGGTCGGTGCGGCAGTCGGCGCTGCCGGCGGGGGCTGTCCACCGGCCGCCTTGCCACCCGCCGCGCGCGAGGGATCGACGAACGATGCGCTCGTCTCGATCACGCCATCGGCGTTTCCGTTCATCACGGCGAGAGCGCCGATGCCGACGAAGAGACCGAATGCAGCGAGCGCCATCGCCCACGACATCCCCGACCGCCCTGCGCTCTTTCCGCGAACGCTGATGGCCGTGCCCGCCGGGTCCATGCGGCCGTCCGAGTACGGAGGCTGCGGAACCATGAAGTGCGCGGGCATCGATGCAGGCATCGACACACCGGGCACGCTCACCGAGCCGGACGGGACCGGCCCGTTGAGATGCGCGTAGCCGCCGCTCTGCGAGGCGTAGCCGCCGCTCTGCGAGGCATAGCCGCCGCTCTGCGAGCTCGGCGGAGGCGGAACGCTCATCGGTCGCGACGAGCCCGGCGGAATCGTCCCATGAGGGAGCGCCTGCGGCCGAAGGGCCTGCGTCGAAAGCGCCTTCACGCCCTGGATCATGCCGGGCGGGATGGTCGGCGACTTGAGGATCGCCGTGTGCTCCGCACCGACGTCGGGCGGCGGTCGCGACGGCTTCGGACGCTCGGCGGCATGACGGTCCGCGAGATCCTCGAGGAGATCCTGGGGCGGCCCCGCCATGAGGTGGTCGGCTCCGCCCGTTCGCGGCTTCAGGCCGGCACGTGCAGACTCGAGCGTGGCCTTGATCACCGCGGCTGGCGAGATCGTCGTCGGCGACGTGGGCATTCCCATCTTCGCGTTCGCGTTCGCCTTGCGCTTCACGATCTTCGGCGCACCGCGCACGACCGTGCGGCCGTCCTCCTCGTCATCCGCTGCGAGCTTCGCGGAGTTCGGCGGCGGGTCCTTCGAGCGGCTCGACGGCGCAGTCTTGGAGGAAGGCGGAGCGCCAGCGGCGGGCCGAACGGGCGGACGAGAACGCGGCGCGGCGTCACCCAGAGACTTCGCCGCCATGAGCGTCGTCATCTCCTCGTCGTTGAGCGACGGGAACTTCGGGCGTGCACTGCCCTTCGGTGCGGGCGCGGCAGCCGCCGGCATGACGACGTCGTCCCTCGTGACGACATCCTCATCCCCCGACTCATCTCGACCCGGTCGCTTCGTGAAGGGCAGCATGATTCTCCGCTCGCTTGTCCCGACACCTCTTGCGAACCGCAAGCCAGCGCCGGACCACTCCGCCAAAATTATACAGTGGCGCGGGCATCAGAAAAACAATGTTGGATCGAATCGGTAGGAGGACGCCTCACCTGCGACCTCACGCGTGTGGTCGGATGGAGGAGGGTCCGGACCGTTCCCGCGGTGGCCAAAAGATCCAGTGGTGGATCACGCGAGACATCGGTTGCGCCGTGCGAAGAAATCGCGCGCACATGTGCGTGTCAGGCTCAGCGGCTGCGCGTGCCGGAGTCAGCGAGAGAGCGCGACGAACGCGATGCCACCACCGACTACGAGCGCCGCGACCCCGACCACAACCGCGATCAGCCACGGCGGTCGCCCCACGGGCAACCCGGCGATCGTATCGCTGATGTCGTCGCTGCGCTGGGGCTGGGAGCCGAGCGACGGCGGGGAGCCGGCGGCGAATGGGGTAGAGCCGAGCGCGGTCTGGGCGATGGGGTCGACGCGGATGGGCGCGTTCATCGGCGCGGTGCCCGACGTGGGCTTGGCGGCGAAAGGGTCGGGCGCGGCAAAAGGATCGGGCGCGGCTTCGAGGCGCTGCGCCGGCACAGGCGCGCGCGCTGCAGCGTCGGCGATCTCCCGAGAGAGGTCCGCGGCGGGTACGCGTGCCCACGCCTTGTGGTCCCCCGCGAGGCCGTACGCGCGGCCCACGGCGGTGGCGAAGTCACCGACGGACTTCGTACGGATGTTCGGGTTCTTGGCGAGCGCCTCTTCGAGGACGTCGTCGAGTGCTACGGGGATCGGATACTTCCCCGACGCACCCTTCTTGCTCACGGGCTCGGGATCCTTCGTGAGAATCGCGAGGAGGATCGACGGGCCGTTGTTGCCGGTGAACGGCACGGTGCCCGCCATGCACTCGTACGTGATCGCGGCCAGAGCGAAGACGTCGGCGCGCGCGTCGAGCGTCTCGAGGCCCTGCGCCTGCTCGGGCGCCATGTAGTAAGGAGAGCCGATCGTCGTGCCGAGCACGGTCAGCTTCTTCGCGTCCTTGTTCTTGTCCTTGACCGATCCGAAGTCGAGGACCTTGACGTTGTCGCCCTCGCGCGTCCCGCAGAGGAAGAGATTGTCGGGCTTCAGGTCGCGGTGGACGAACTGTCGGTTGTGCGCTTCGTCGAGGCCGATCGCCGTCTGCGCGAGCATGCGCACGAGGCGCGCGGGCTCGACGGACTTCTCGCGCTTCAGGATGAAGCGCAGCTCCTCGCCGTCGAGGAACTCCATCACGAGCAGCCAGACTCCCGACGACTCGTCGCGCTGGAAGTCCATGACCTTCACGATGTAGTCGTGAGGCAGCTGGCTCGAGATCTCGTACTCGCGCTTGAAGCGCTCGAGGGCGACGTCATCCTTCGAGACGTCGTCATGGAGCACCTTGACGGCGACGCGGGTTTGGGTCTGCTTGTCGATGCCCTCGTAGACCCGGCCCATGCCGCCGTCAGCGACCACGCGACGAAGCTCGTAACGATTGCAGAGCCGCGAACCGAGGCGCGGGTCGTTCTCGGTGTTCGCGATCGGTACCATGCTCGCGTGCTGGAGCGACGTCCCGTCCGCGGGGCAGAAGCCCGCGTCGTCCGGGAACACGCGCATGCACTTGGGGCAGCTCTTCATGGTTGGATCGAAAAACGATTCGTACGGTCGAAGCGATCAGGCGACGCGATCAGTCGACTTTGGTGACTTCGGTGACGGAAACGGGCGCCGAGAAGTAAATGATCCGGTTGCACGACTGGCACTGCTCGATGAGCGGCTCGCGGCGCAGACGGTGGTAGAGCTGCGGCGGCAGCGACATGTTGCACTTGTTGCACGTGCCGTCCGTCGTCTGGGCGATCGCCGTTCCGCGCTTGCCGCGGAGCTGCTCGTAGCGACGATAAAGGATCGGCGGGAGGCGCTTGACGATGGTGTCGCGTCCGCCGCCTCGCTCGCTCTTGTCCGCTTCGAGCTTCTTCACCTTCCGCTGGATGTCGCCTTCCTTGGCGGCGAGCTCCTCGCTGATGCGCTTGTGCTCGGCTTCGGTCGTCTCCACCGCGGTTCGGATCGCGGCGGTGTCGGTGTCGAGACGCGTGATCTCGTCCTCGCGGTCGCGGATCAGCTTGCGGAGCTCCTCGAGCTCGCGCTGCGCCGCATTCGTCTCGCGTTCGGTACGCGACCGGTTGAGCTTCTCGCGAGAGTGCTCCACCTGCTGCGTCATCGTGCGGATGTCGATGTGGAGATCGTTACGCTGCTTGTCGGCCGTTCCGACCGTCGCCCGGTCGATCGTCAGCCTTTCGTCGAGCCGCTTGAGGCTCTCCTTCAGCGAGTTGAGGACACCTCGTTCCTCCGCGAGCTGCTCCTCGAGGGCCTTTACCTCGGCGTCCATCGCTGCGAGCTCCTCGAGCGCGCGAATCTGCTCTCGGATTGCTTCAGTCGTGCTCAACCGCTCTCTCCTTCTAGTCTTGCCCTAAGAAATGATCGTTCCGAACGTGCCCCCACACGTCGGCATGAAGTCACTCGCCGCTCGCGACGCCCAAGCTCACGTGGGCCCACCTGGGTTCGAACCAGGAACAGCCCGGTTATGAGCCGGGGGCTCTGACCGATTGAGCTATGGGCCCCTGTCGGCGCTTGGCACGCAAACCGCGAGCATCCCGAAGCTTCTCGGAATCGCCGCGCCGACTTGCCTCGTCGCCTCGTCACAGCAAAAAAACCTAGTCGAAGCGGAGGCGGGGGGGAAGAGGCACCTGCCGTGCCGCGTCAAGACGAGACCATCGCCGCGCAATCAGCGGCAAACCAGGCGGCGGAGCTCGACGCGACCGCCGGCCGCGTCCGCTCCTCCGGCGGCGCCGACCGCAAAGACGACCTCGGAGGACGGTCCCGCGGCGACCACCCGGACGCCGTCGAGCGAGGGCTCGGCGGTCGGCCCCGCCGCCAGGGCGACGGACGGACTGAGCGGGACGACGTGCGTGTGCTCCTGGAGATCGGAGAACGCGAGCCAGCGCGGGACGTGCGTTTCGTCCGCGGAGGTCAGGACGTCGACGAGGGCATGGCCCACGCCGCCGTCGAGCAGGTCACCCGACTCGACGTGCTCGCGCCGCCCATCGACCACGTAGCGAACGACTCGCTCCCCTGCCCCCTCGGCGTGTGCGGCCTCGTCCTGCACGAGGAGGACGAGGCGAGGCTCGGCGCTCCCCGCCTCCACGGCGCCCTGGACGAGGTCGAACGAGGCGACGCGGCCCTTCTCCGGTGTGATGCGCCGTACGGGCGACGTCGGCTCCCCCTTGGCATCGAGGGAGACGAGCTCGACCCAGCGGTACGATCGACGCTCTCCCGGACCCTCGGGCGCAGCGCCCGCGTCCTCGGTGGCCTCGGGCTTGCGGGCGAGCCAGGCGAGCCAGAAGCCGCCCTTCTTCGGGAGGAGCCGCGGCGCCTCCGCGTCGGTCGTGTCCGGCGACGCGACGCGCGCCTTGGGTCCGTGAACGAGCTGGACCTTCACCACACCGCGATCGGCAAGGAGCTGTCCGGTAGAGAGCGGAGCGTCCTCGTCCCACGCGACCAGCGGCGCGGGCTGCGCGGCGACGGAATCGAAGGGGCCGGGCCACGCGATGTCGAACGCGAGCGACTCGTCCGCCTGCTGGACGATCGCGCCCTGCCGAACGAAGGCCTCGCCCTCGAAGCGCGACACCTCGAGCACTCGCGTCATCGCGCCCGTACCGCTGCCGGCGTCGGCGCCCGCCTTCGCGCGGACGTACGAGGCGACGAAGACGCTGCCTCCGTGCACGCGCGGCGAAGGCGGCGGGTCCTCCCCGAGCGACGCGCCGAGGTCCATCGTCTTCATCGACGACAGATCGAGCGACGCGCGCACGACACTCGCGAGACGACGCCCGCCGTCGCGCCTGACGACGCCCACGAAGATCGCATCCGGAGCCATGACACCGTCACCGGAGACGACCTCGTCCCCAGGGATCGCGAGCCGCGGGC
>JAYSXP010000159.1:0-5848 GCA_043717125.1 Polyangiaceae bacterium
CAAGCTCTACATCGCCCGCACGGACGGCCTCGCGGCGTGGCTCGCTCCCAAGGTCATGTGCGCCGGCGGCACCTCGGCGGCGGGCCTCGGCGTTCGTACCTACGGCGCTCCGCCGCCGAAGCCTGGTTGTGACGCCGGTACGGGCACCAGCTCGGGTGGCACGTCGGGTTCTTCGGGTGGCACGTCGGGTTCTTCGGGTGGCACGAGCGGGTCGTCCGGTTCTTCCGGCGGCACCGGCACTTGCGACGACGGCGGCGGCAGCTGCTCCGGCGACTGCGGCGGCGGCGGCGGCGGCTCGAGCTCCGGTTCGTCGGGCTCCTCAGGCTCGAGCGGCAGCGACGGAACGACGTCGGGCGGTACCTCCGGCACCTCCGGCACCTCCGGCACCTCCGGCTCCTCGGGCTCGAGCGGCAGCGACGGAACGACGTCGGGCGGCACCTCGGGTTCTTCAGGCAACAACAACGACAACCTTCCCCCCGGCTCCTCTTCGGGCGGCGGCGGCACCGGCGACGAGGAAGTCTGCGAAGGTCCGAGTGACAACCCGACCGAGTGCCCGCCGGAAGCGGCTGGCTGCGAAGGCACCGAGTGCGGTGGCGGCGCTCCCGACAGCACGATCGACTACGGCAACTGCGCCTGCTCGTCGCCGGTCGGTTCGGGGAGTCTCCCCGTCATCCGCTGAGCCTCGGAGTCGCTCCTCACGACGACCGCCGCCCGCTTCACCGCGGGCGGCGTGGTTTGGTCTCTACGCCGTCATCTCCGGGTAGAGGTACTCGACGAGCGCGCTCGTCACGTCCTCGTAAATCTCCCCGCCGCCATCGAGCTTGCGCCACTTCGATTCGCCGGCGTCCCACACGTAACGCACGAACGTCTTCGGCTCGCCGTGCTTCTGACAGGTGAGACCGAGCGCGCCGATGTCGCGGTCCCACTCGACCGTGATCTCCGCGTTCCGCGCCGACCGCTGCACGCGAAACTTCGTCGCCGAGTCGCGATGGAGTTTCAGGCCCAGCAACCCGTCGGGTCCGGTGAGCTCCTTCGCCAGTTCCTCGACGATGTCGAGCCCGCGCTGCTGGAGCACGGGCGCTCCCGTCGTTGCGGCCTTGTCACGGACCTGCTTCGCGAGATCCTTGAGGCGCTTCTTGCCTTCTTCGGACATCCCGCAAGCGTACCAGAAACGTCGCTCAGCCCTCGGCGAGCGCGAGGCGCTTCCAGGCAGCCGCGAGCTCGCGGAGGATACCGAGCGCGTCGACCGTGTCGTTGGGCTCGTCGACCTCGTGCACGTCTTCGACGGCGGCAAACGGCATCGCCGCGCCGACGAGAAGCTGCTCCATCACGAGCTGGTCCGCGAGACGCGGGCTCTCCTCACCACGGCGGAGCCGCGCGAGCGGCCCACGACGCGGCAACGGCGGCGGCTTGCCATGCAGATACCCGGCGAGCGCGGCGCGAGCCGAATGGCTGATCACGTGGAAGGTCACGCCGCACGCGGCGCCGTCGTCGCCGGGCCGGCGGCCGTACACCACGCGCGTGACCCACGCCTCGGCATCGATCCAAATCCCGGGAATCGGGAACGAGAGGATGAGGGTGTCGCCAACGACCACGCGCTCGTCGTCCCCCATCGGGAGCAGCAGCCCGTCGATCGAAATGTCGAGCGTGCGGTCCGCGATCAGCTTGAAGTCGCGCTCGCGCACCGCCTGGCACGGCAGCGTGACGCCCCTCCGCGTCGAGATACGGCGCGACGCACGCGCGGGAACGAACGCCGAAGAGGACGGAAAGGCAGTGACGACGTTCATCGGGTGAGGCTCCGGACGGTGGCAGTCCAATCGATGCGCTGGATGCGGCGAGGAAGAGGCGGCGGAACGCGCCGCAGATGGCCGCGAAGGATGAGCCGCTTGACGCGGTCGAGCGACGAGAACGAGAGGCCGATCGCCGGCCCACGATCGCCGGGACGGCGCCCTTTGATGAGGCGCGTGACGCTTGCCTCTGTATCGAACCAGAGGCCGAGCTGCGTCGCCTTGAACGAGACAATCAGGCTCTCGCCGACCTCCATCTCGTGGTCGCTCGACACGAGCATGCCGTCCGGCGAGAGGTCGACCGCCTGATCCGCGATGAGGCGGAAATCACGCTCGCGCACCACCTGGCAGGTGAGACCGACCGCGCGGCGGACCTCGCGGCGGTCGTTTCGATGAACGAACTTGAGCCTCTCGACCCGACCTGGCTGAACCATGATCAAATCGTAGTGACTGCACCTACATGTGGGCCAACATCTCAGCGGTTGGGTCGGGGTCGCTTCGGGCGCCGCGGCGGCGGGGCCGCGGACGTCTCGGCGGACGGGCCGCCCGCGACATCCGCGCAGCAGCGGAATCCCGTCGAGTAGTCGTGGTAGCGCGCCTCGTGGGCGGTCGTGAGGTAGCCGCAGCCCTCGCCGTGGCCCTTGCTCGACACGTCTTGGTAGTAGCCGCCGTAGAACGTTCCGCTTGGGTCGGCGACCCATTCGTGGAGATTTCCGACCATGTCGTAGACGCCGTAGCCGTTCGTGCAGCCCGCGTGCTCGCCGGTCTTCGCGAGCGTCCCCGCCTGCTGATTCAAGATCGGCTGGTTCATCGTGCTCCAGTTCCAGTGGCCACGACCGTAGAGGTGGAGCACCGGGTTCTTGCCGTTGTCGTTGCAGCGACCCGGCTCACGACGATCGGCGTAGCCGAAGGATTTCGGCTCCGGGCCGCGACACGCCTTGCCCCACTCGGCGACGCGACACAGGCGCTTGCCCGATTCGTTGCACGCACGCTGCGCTTCGACGGCGCTGACATAGCCCTGCGGAAATACGGATCGCGCGCTGACGGCGCGCACGCGTGACAACGCGACGACGGGCTCGAAGGGCGAATGCGCTCGCTCCTCGCCGTTCGCGAGCAGGTCCATCAGCGCTGCCTCGTACCGATCGATGCAAAAGCGTCCGTCGATGTCTGCCATCCCCTCCGGACAGCGTCCGCGAAGGGGCTCGCCCGCGCGGCCCTCCTTCGGCGTCTCGGCTGTGTGGATGCGCGCCTTCTGCCCGTCGACGCCCCCGCCGGTTGGCGTGTCGTGCGAGGAGAGCGAAACCAGAAACGGCGACTCGTGTGTGCGCGCAACCGCCACTTCGCTCGCGGGTGCGCTGCACGCCGTCGTCCCGGCGACGACGGACATGGCCAGGAGCGCGAGCGCGGCCTGCGAGCGCTTGCTGAGCTCACCGTTCCTCGAGGTCACCGTGCCCTCCGCAGCAGCGTGCGTGCCGCTTCCATTGTCCACAGCCAACCTCGCAGGATGACCGAACTTTCGACAAGCGCAAGCGCACCATCGGACACCTCCGGCCCGGGGTCGTACCCCCCTCGTGGATGGACCGGAGCACCATCAGCGGAGTCCCGCGCGGCGATTTCTCGGGATGATGCACGCTGAACAACCGGCGATTGCAACCGCGAACGCGACCGCCGTTCGCGGGCGTGCGCCGCGGCCCCTGGCTCGGAGTTTGCGACCGATCTCGGCGGAATGCCTCGCGCCCCGCACCGCCCGCCTGCCCTCGACCCCGAGTCGGACGACTCCGTGTCGTTCGGCGGGCTCGCGGACGTCCTCGAGCCGGACGCCGACGCGGTGACGTCCTTGCGACAGCTGCCGGCCGCATCGCTACGTCCGCGTGCCGTAGCACCGGTCCAGGTCCAGGACTTTGCCTTCGCCGACACCGTCTCAGCCGACGAGCTCACGGACGGAACGTCCCCTCCCAGCGGCCCCATCTTCGTCCAGGATCCGACGGGAAACACGCATTGCGTGACGCCGCTCGCCTTCCGGCTCCCGATGCCGGCCGAGGACGTCGACCTGTCCTCCCGCCTACGCCATCTCTTCGCCCAAACGCGACGTGCGTTTCGCCGCTCACTGGCGGAGATGGGGGAGCTCTGGGCCGATACCCACGAGATGGTCGAGCCCACCGAGCCCGGCACCGGCCGTCACCTCCGGCGGATCGTCGCGATGTGGTCGTTCTTCCACTGGAGCCGAACGGACCTCACGCGCGCCGCGCTGATCGGGCTTGCGGTCTTCGTCACGGCCGCGACGATCGGGGCAGGCGCGATGCATCTCGAAGGCGACCCGTCGGCAGCCACGAGCGACCAGGTGCGTGGCCAGCGCACCCTCGACCAACATACCGGCAGGAATTTCGTCCCGCGCTCCAAACGCTGAGGACGCCATCGCTGCGCTTGCAACGATCGCCACAGCACGGCACGATCGCAAGTCATGATGGCTTTGCATGTGCGCGCCGCCGCGGGTTTCGCGATCGGCGCACTGCTCGTGACGACGGCTTTGGTTGCCTGTAGCAAGGACTCGGAGCCCGGCGGCGCCGGGACGACGCCCGCGACAGCCGAGCCCGAGCCCCTCTTCCGAGCGATCGAGGCGGACCTGAAGACCACGTGCGGCGGCGTGAACGGCGGCTGCCACATCCGCGGCTCGCAAGCGCCGCACTGGCTCGGCGATCCCGACGCGTACCTGTCGGCGAAGAAGTACCCGGGCATCCTCCCCGCGACCCGCGAGCCGACCGACAGCACCATCCTTACGCAGGTCGATCACGTCGGCCCCTCGCTGAAGCACTACCCGAAACTCTACGACAAGGTCAGCATCTGGCTGAGCGCCGAGCTCCCTCCGCCGCCCCTGCCCGCGACTCCGAAGTTCCAGGTCGCCAGCGGCTTCAACCTCGTGAACCTCAACACGTTGGGCGGCGGTCTCGACGGCGCCCGCCTCACGTTCCTCGCGAACGAGGTCTCGGTCGGCACGCTGTCCATCACGGCCATCCGCATCTACGCGCCGCAGGGCTCCAACCTCCAGATGGACTCGCCGTTCTTCGTCGTGTTGCCGCGCAACGGCAAGGTGAAGGCGGAGCCGTCGGTCAACGGCTTCCAGGGCGAGCTCACCGTTCCCGCCGGCACCAGCAAGGACTTCTACACCGGCAAGATGGTCCTCACGCGCTACGACGCGACAGGACAGCTGAAAATCGCCTTCACGAAGCTGACGACCACGCCCGGAATGGGCGCGACCGAGACGTGCAAGGCTCTCGACATGTTCAAGAGCAGCGCGCTGCCAGCGATGCGTGCGCAACTCGACGTCACCGCGGGCGATGACCACGAGGGTGGCGTCTACGACCCCACCGTGATCGGCCAAGGCTCGTGCGTCGGCTGCCACGCGAAGGCGGCAAATCCCGACGAGGCGGTGAGCCCCGCCGTGTCTGCAATGGACCTCCGTGCGGTCGACACCGACCCGGCCGCCGCGTGCGCGATCGCACGCACCTTCGTCAGCTTCGAGAACAAGCCGCAGAGCCTCATCCTGCTCAACCCGACCGGCAAGGCGAACCCCAATCACCCGATCACGCCGCTCGCCGACAGCGACCCGATCGTCAAGGGCATCGCGGCATGGGTGAACGCCGAACAGCCCTGAGGCGCGGCCCGTTCGCATCGGGGCGCTTTCCCTCCAGTCCAGTCCAGTCGGGGGTCTCACGATCCAGCCGCGCCGGATCACCATGGTGCGAGGCGCGGGCGACACGGGCTGCATCTCCTCGAAAGTCCCGCCATTTCACGCGTTCGCCCGCGGTGAGCGAGCTTTCGCGGATGGCGTGAAGCTTGCGTATGAGGCGGTCGTGGGACCTCCCCGAACGAACCTGGTCCAGCCGCTGCTTCCCTCGTTGCCCCTCGCCGCGCCCGCGTCGCCGCAGGTGCCGAATCGCTTCGATGCCTCCGCCGCGGGCCGCGATCCGTTCCGCACGAACGCGGACAGCGTCGACATCGAGATGGAGAGCCAGCGCGCTCCGGAAACCCAGCGCGACGCGGCTCTGGCCTTCGCGGCCACC
>JAYSXP010000160.1:0-16683 GCA_043717125.1 Polyangiaceae bacterium
AGATTCTCGTGATCCAGTCGCGGCGGCGGCTCGTGACCGCTCATGGCCGGACATCGGCCGCCTCGCCCTGGCGGTTGCCTTCAATCGCGCACGCGCACGACCACGACCGCGACCACGATCGCGACCGATGGCCGGACTTCAGACCGACGGAACTAGTGCGGGCGCTGGCGAGCGCATCACAGAAGCCCGCCTGCGCTGATGGCGCTGCGTCGTCACCTCCGGAGCTCGAACAAGCGACGAGCGTTCCGAGCCTCGGCCCCCGCTGGACGAGATCAAGAAGCTCTCTGGCCCCAGATCGCCGGCGACATCACCGGCCGCTCGAGGAACGCTCCAAGAAACGACCGCGTGACGGACGAACTTCGGGAGCAGGTTGTCCTACTGCGAAGGCGCTACGGCCAGACGTACAGCTGCTGGAGCGGGTTACCCGCGTCATGGGGCCCGAGGCGCGTGTTCCGGTCGAGGTCTACCGTGGCCACGTTGGTGAACACGTTGGACCCGCGGTTCACGAAGAACGTCGTCCTGTTGATCTGCGCGGGGCCATACGCGCGGGCGTCGGTCTTCTTCGTCAAGTGCAGCACGCCGAAACCGAGCGCGCTGGCGCCGTTGTAGGTCTGATTGGCGAGGTCGGACGCCGACACCAGCCGCATCACCACGAGCTCGCGTGGGCGGCTCGGGCCCGGCGCGTCCATCACGCGCGGGGCGTTCGGGAGGATCGCGTTCATCATCCTCGCGAAGCGCTCGTTCTTCACCGTCACGGCTCCCATGGGGAGCAGCTGCCCGTCGTAGTCGGCGTTGCGCTGACCCGCAGCGGTCTGCGAGAACGAGTGCGCACGGATCGGGTTCTGAACCTCGAGCGTCGCGAGCATTTGCGCGGCGGCCGCGTCGATCGTGAGCTGGCCCGGGAGGAGCTCGTCGCCGCTCTGGAGAACCTCGAGCTGGTTGTAGTGCGTGTGCCCGAGGAGCATCGTGCGGATCTGTGGGTTCTGCGCCACGCGGCTCATCAGCTCGACGCCGCTGAAGAAGAGGTGATGCGAGCCAGTGCTCGGATTGAACAGCCCCGGGTCGCAGTAGCCGTCCTTGCGCTCGTCCCAGTTGCAGTCGAGCTGGTCGTCGGGACGCATCCATTCCTGGAGGCCGTCGTGCACGCAGCTCTCCGTCTGGTCGCGCGTGAGCGCCCACGGCGGCAGCTTGCACACCGCGGTATTCCACACCTTGCCGACGAGGTAGTTGATCGCGCTCTGGTAGACGCTCTTGTACTCGAGCTGCTCGAAGTAGTAGCCGGGGTCCTTGCTCTTGTGGCCTCCGCGCGGGTCGTGGTGCGCGAGGAGGACGACGTCGTCGCCGGTGACCTTCGAGCGCAAGAGCTCGCGGTCGAGCCACGCCATCTGCACGTCACTCATGCCGCCGCCGTAGTTCACGGTGTACATGCCCCAGCCCGAGCGGCGGTGCTGACGGAGCTCGAAGCTGTTCAGCGATACGTAAAAGCTGCGCCCGAATTTCCACGAGAAGTTGAGCGGGCCGTACGTCTTCTGCCACTGCTGGAAGCCGTCGTAGAGGATGAAGTTGCGCTCGTCGCGCGGCACTTCCTTCCAGCCGTCCGCGAAGCCGGCGCCCTTGCGGGTGCGCGAGAACGTGCCGGTGAAGATGTCCTTCGGGATGCCGCCGAGCTGGTCGGCCTTCTCCGTCTGGTCGATGTACGCCTGGAACTTGGTGATCGCGAAGCCCGGCCACGCCTTCGGCGCCGCCTGGTTGATGACCTCGGGGAGCTGGTCGACGAGCACGGTGTCGAGCGCCTTCACGGCGCCGGGCACGTGACCGGTCGAGACGTAGCCGTCGTGGTTGCCCGCGGTGAGGAAGATCGGAACGGGGAGGTTCTTCAGCGTGCCAACGATCGCCTTCGCCTCGTCGTTGTACGTGTGCGCGACCGTCCGCTCGCGGAGGCTCGCGGGGGAGCCTCCGTTGTGAAGATCGCCGTTGAACGTGATGAACGAGGAGCTGGTCACGGCCGCGTCGTTCGTCGTGTTGAGGAAGTAGACGAGCTCGTCGAGGCGATCCTTCGTCTTCGCGCCGTAGAGATCGCCGACGGACACCTGCGTGTCGGTGATGTTGATGACCTTGTATTCCTCGGGCTCGGTGTCGAACACGCGAATCGCGTTGTACTGGTACTCGTAGATGCCGACCGCGTTGCCGACAGGCTTGTAGAGCTCGTTGTGGTTACGAACCTCCATGCGCACGTCGTACATGCCGGCGGGGACGCGCTGCATGGAGCCCTGCTTGAAGATGAACCGCAGCGTCTTCCGCTGCTTCAGCACCTCGGGCATGTCGGCCGGGATGGGGCTGACGAGAACCTCGTTTGGATAGATGCGAACGACGTTCGTACCGTTGCCGCTGTTGATCGGCTGCGTCGACTCGGTGTTGTTCTCGCGCGCGCTTCGCGGCACGAGGAAGAACGCAAAGCCCGTCGCGGGGTCGTTCACGATCGGCAGACGCGAGAGCGACGAGCCGGTGATGGCCTCGGGCTGGAGCTTCAGATGAGCGTAGGCCGCGTCCTCGATGCGGAGGACGGCCATGAACTGTTCGCTCGGATCGTTCTTCGTATAGAGGTTCGGGTTGCCGAGCGTCGGGTAGACGAGGCGATCGATCTGCACGTGGCCGTCGAGCGCCCACGGCATGATCTGCTCGTTCTGCGACGCGTCCGCGTAGAAGATGTTCGGCAGGTAGGTCTCGCCCTTGTTGCTCACGATCTCCCACGGCTTCTCGGCGAGCTGCTCGCCGACGGTCGGGTCGTTCGAGCCGGGCGGGGCATTGGCGGGGTCGAGCGGAACGCCAGGCGCGTTCGGGTTCGGCCCCTCGGCCTCGGCATCGGTGGTCCCGCACGCGCCGGCCAGCGTCGCGATCGCCAAGAGGCCGAGCAGGGGCATCAGCAGGGAGCGGTGGGAGAGAGACGATGGCGGGCGGGAAGCCATGGGTAGTGGTTACCTGTAGGCACGCTCCGGACCAACCCGCGCGTCACACAGAGATCACAGGATCACCCCCTCCTTACCTTCGACGCAGCGCGTGATGGACTGCTCGTGATCCACTCTCACCGATCCAGAGTCGGAGGTACCCTCTCGTCATCATGACGGAGTCCGAGTCACCGCCAGCACCGGAGAAGAGCCCGAGCCAGCGCACCATGCTGCCTTCGCCGCCTCCGTCGCTCGTCCCGCCGCCCGACACGATGACGCGTCTGCCATCGACGCTCGTGCGCGCCCGGTCGTCGTCGACCAGGGTCTCGGTCGCGCCGCCTACGACGCACTCGCTTCCTCCGCTGCCGGCCATCGAGCCCATCCTCGAGCAGGCCGCGGACCTCCGCTCGCTTCGCGACTGGGACGGCGCGCTCGAGGCATACAAGAAGGCGCTCTTCCTCGTCGACGTCACGGACACGACCTCGCAGGCCTCGCTCTACGCGCACGTCGCCGAGGTGAAGCTCGCGCAGGACAAGAAGCGCGAGGCCGAGACGAACTTCGAGAAGGCGCTCGCGGTGAGCCCGAAGCATCAGCGCTCGCTCGACAGTCTGATCATGCTCGCGGCCGATGCGAAGGAATGGTCGCGCGTCGCGACGTTCCGGAAGAAGCGCGCCGACGCGCTCGACGACGACGACGAGAAGGTCGCGGAGCTCTGTCGCCTCGCCGACGTGCTCGAGCACGAGTGCGGCGATGCGCAGAAGGCGGTCCTTGCGCTCGAAGGCTCGGAGGCGGCGCGCGCGGGCGACATCGGCGTGCTCACGAGGCTCGAGCGCCTGCATACCGGCCTCCGTCAGTGGCCGAAGCTCCTTGCCGTGTTCGACGAGCTCTGTCGCACTTCGAGCGACCCTGCGGCGCGCGGCGCGTATCGCTTTGCGCAGGCTGATGTGGTGCTCGGTCGCCTCCGTGAGGAGCCGCGCGGCCTCGCGTTTCTGGAGCTCGCGCTCGACGAGGATCCGCAGAACGATCGCGCTCTCTCGGCGCTCATCGCGGTCCGCACGCGTCGTGAGGAGTCGGCCGAGCTCGCCGCGGTGTACGAGCGGCTGATCGACCGCTTCGCGGGTCTCGGCGACCGCGAGCGCGCGTGGGAGGTGTGCCGCAAGCTCGGTGTCCTCCGTCGCGATCGCCTCCTCGACGGACCGGGCGCGATCGAGGCGCTGCGCGGGGCGGTAGAGGTTCGCCCCGACGACGCCGAATCGCGCGCCGCGCTCGCGGAGCTCTACGCGGCGAAGGGCGATCGCACGGTTGCCGTGAGCGAGCTTGAGATGGTCGCCGTCGTGACGCCGACGCGCGCGCAGACCTACCGGCGACTCCACGAGCTCCATTCACGGGCGCAGCGGCCCGACCGCGCGTGGCTGGTGGCGACTTGTCTCGAGGAGCTCGGTGCCGCCGACGTGTCGCACGAGCTGGCGATCGAGCAGTTCAGGCCCGACGGTCCGATCCGGCCGACGACCGCGCTCGAGGACGCGTGGTGGGACGAGTGTCTGCGTGCGCGCGGTGCGGATCCCATCGTCTGCGACATCCTTCGTGCGGTGTCCGAGACGGCGATCGCGCTTCGCCTCGAGGAGCTCGCCGCCATGAAGAAGCTGCCCGCGCTCGATCCCGCGACCAAGCAAGACAAGGCGAGCACGGCATCCGTCGTGCGCACGTTCGCGTGGGCTGCGAGGGCGCTCGGGATCGAGTTGCCGGATCTCTACTTGCTCGACGACGTGCCGAGCGGCATCGCCGCGGTGCCCGCGGAGGCGCCAGGAACGGCGCTCGGGCCGCAGGTGCGAACGGGCATGACGGTACAGCAGCTCGCGTTCCTCACGGGCCGCCACCTCACGTACTACCGGCCGGAGCACTACGCGCTCGTGTTCTTCCCCCCGCTCGCAGACGTGTCGTCGCTGGTGCTCGCGTCGGTGCGCCTCGTGATCCCCGGAATCTCCGTGCCGCCGCCCGCGGACGGCGAGAGCAAGGTCGCCGCGAACCTTTCGTCGCGGCTGCCCGCCGAGAAGAAAAAAGCGATCGCGGATGCCGTCGCGCGGCTCGATGCACGCGGCGGTAAGCTCGATCTCCTGGCCTGGGTTCGCCACGTCGAGCTCACGGCGGCGCGGGCCGGTCTCTTGCTCGCGGGCGACCTGCGCGTGCCGATGCGCCTGATGAAGGATGAGTCACGCTCGATCGGTGAGCTCTCGGCGGAGACGAAGCGCGGAGACCTCCTCGCGTTTTGCGCCTCCGACTCCTACGGCAAGCTGCGCGAGCGCATGGGCGTCGCGATCCACAGCTCGTCGATGGGAACCCCGTCGGGCTCGGGGGCAGCGGCGCCGATGTCGACCTCCACTCCCTCTGAAGAATCGTAGCGGGCCACCGTCGATGGAGCAGCAGCGCGACCCACCCGATCCAGAGCTCGAACGGAGCACGATCGTCGAGCCACACACCGGCCCGCGCGCGAAGGACACGAACAGCGCGCCGGCGCTCGAACCGAACACCTCGGTGTCGGCCCTCTCGATCGGCGAGGTGATCGGGGAAGGGGGAATGGGCGTCGTCCGCGTCGCCACGCAGCTCTCGCTCGCGCGGCTCGTCGCGGTGAAAGCGCCTCACCAGGGAGCCAGCGAGGCCGATGCGCAGCGGATGCTCCGCGAGGCATGGGTCACGGGCTTCCTCGAACATCCCGGGGTCGTGCCGATCTACGACATCGCGCGGGGGTGTGACGGACCGGTCGTCGTGATGCGCCGCATCGAGGGCGTCAGCTGGAGCGAGTGCCTGACCGACGAGACGTGGGCGGCCGAATCGGGCGCGCGCGATCTCCTCGAGCAGAACCTCCGCGTGTTCGTGCGCATCTGCGAGATCGTCGAGTTTGCGCACGCGAAAGGCGTCATTCATCGCGACATCAAGCCCGGCAACGTCATGATCGGCGCGTTCGGCGAGGTGTACCTGCTCGACTGGGGCCTCGCGCTGGCGACGGGCGGAGAGGCCGACCGACATCTCCAGGCAGCCGCCACGACGCGGGAGATCGGTGGGACCCTCGCGTACGCCGCCCCTGAGATGTTCGACCTCGTCACCGCGCCGTTCTCCGAGCGCACCGACATCTACTTGCTCGGGGCCATGCTGTTCGAGATCACGACAGGCGAGCGTCCTCATGCGGGGAGTCACGCCGAGCGCCTCGTCTCGATCGATGCGTCGCCGCCCGCCGTCCCCGAGCGCGTCGCGTCGCAGCTTGCGGAGACCATCCGGCGCGCGATGCAGCGGCTCCCTCCTGACCGTCAGCAGGCCGTGACTGCGCTCCGCCTCGACGTGCTCCGCTATCTTCGCTCCCGCGAGGCGACGGTGCTCATCGAGCGCGAGCTCGCGCGCGACGTGCGCCGTGCCGAGATGCTGCTCGACGAGTCCGAAGGCATCGCACCAGAGCTCGCGGCACGCGTCCGGGAGGCTGCCGGAACGCTGCTTCGCAACGAGGAGCGACTTGCGCAGCTCGCGCGCGACAGCGATGACACGGTTGGACGGCGTGCGCGCCGCATCCTCGTGACCGTGCTCGGCGTGACCTGGGTGGCGAGCCTGCCGTTCGCGGAGCACTTTGGCCCGGTGACCCACACGCGGTTCGCGCTCGGCGCCCTCGCCCAGTTCGTCGTCCTCGTGCTCGCGTGCGTCGTGGCGCCCGGCGTCGCGAAGCCCCTCTACAGTCGCCGTATCCTCGCGACGATCGCGGTCGTCGAGCTCGCTCAGGGCGCGCTCTTCCTGAGCGCCGGCGCCTCCGGCACCAGTATCGTCTTCGCGCGCACGCTACAGATCGGGCTGTGGGCGATCGCCGGCGCGGTGCTCGCGATCACGCACGAGCGTCGCTTCTGGCCAATGGCCGCGCTCGCGGCGCTCTCGTTCGGCGTAGCCGTCGTCTTTCCCGACATGCGGTCCTACGCGGGGACGGTAGCCATCGCGGGGATCGTGCTGAACGTCGCGCTCGTCGGCTCGTTGGCAGGAACTTCGCGGCCTCCCCGTCACGTCGTCTAGCCCTTGTGTTGGCGCGATGTCGGCCGTTCGAAGTGCCGTGATTGTCTGGACGCATGTGGAACAGCGGTGGGTCGAGGTCGCACGCGACGTCCTGGGGGCCGACGTCCACGAATGCGAGGGCGGCCCACATTTCGGCGAGCGGGGAGATGCCGAGCGTGAGCCGGTTGCGGCTCTCTGCGACGCGCCGCCTAGCCTGGTCTGCGGATGCGCACCCTCTCGAGCTACGCGCGGACCTCTACGGGCAGCGTCATCAGCTCCGTGAGAATCGAGTCGGCCTTCTTGCCGTCCGTCACGCCTGCCGCGAGCGCGCGGAAGATCGGCGCTCGCACGCCGTGCACCTCTGCCCAGCGCGCGACGCGCGGGATGAGTTCGAGGGCCTCGACGCGGAGTTGCGCCGACTTCATCGCCTCGTCGCGCCCCTTGCCTTTGCCGAGCGCCCTGCCGACGATGACCTCCGGGCGCTCCGACTGCGTGATCGACGCGAGGAGATCGCCGTAGCCGGCGAGGCCGAGGAGCGTCTTCTCCTCTCCGCCTGCCGCCGCAGCGATGCGCGAGGCCTCGCCGATGGCGCGGGAGATGAGCGCCGCGATGAGGCCCGGACTCGTGTCGGTCGCCTGCGCGAAGCCGACCGCGACCGTGAGGCAGCCGACCAGCGCGCTCGCCCACTCCAGGCCGCGTAAATCAGTTGTAGGATACACGCGAAGGGTAGGTGAGCCGAACGTCGCCGTGACGCATTCCGAGACCTCGGCGTAGCGCGATCCCACGACGATCACCGACGGGCGCCCCGCCAGGAGATCCGACGCTAGCGCCGGACCGCCGAGCGCGCCCGTGCGACGCGTCGGTGTCTCGTCACGGACCACGTCGGCGACGGTCTGGAGGTCGTCGCCTTCTAGCCCTCGGACGCCGTGCACGACGTAGTGACTGCCGTCGAGGTGGTCGCCCAGGTGGCGCGCGACCGCTCGGCACGCGCTCGACGGGACGGCCAGCACGAGGAGACGCGCGTGGGCCGCCGACTCCTTCGGGTCGCGGACGATGCGGACACCCTTTGGCAGCGAGCCATCGAGATCGCGCCGGGTCTGGAGGACCACGTCGGCCTCCGCGCGTGCAGCGGCCGCCGCGAGCGCGAGCCCCCAAGCTCCACCGCCGATGATCGCGACCTTCCGTGCCCCCGGAGGACTGACGCGCTCTGACATTCCTTCGAAATATCATGCCGCGAGTGGCCTCATTGCGGTTTTTGGGCCATGGTCCGAGGTCCCGTGAGCCAGTCGTACGTCAAGCTCGAAAGAAAGCCCGATCATTCGCGGTCGACCCCCGGTGCGTCCGCCGACCCGCGCGCGCGCTTCCTGCCGACCACCCGCGAGGAGATGGCGCTGAAGGGCTGGGACGAGCTCGACATCCTCATCGTCACGGGCGACGCGTACGTCGATCACCCGGCCTTCGGTCCCGTGCTGGTCGCGCGCTTCCTCGAGGGCCGTGGCTTCAAGGTCGGCGTCATCGCTCAGCCGACGTGGGACTCCCCCGCGGACATCGCGCGCATGGGCAGGCCGAGACTCTTCGTCGGCGTCTCCGCCGGCAACCTCGACTCGATGCTCAACAAGCTCACGGCGCAGAAGAAGACGCGCTCCGAGGACCAGTACTCGCCGGGCGGTGAGCCCAACATGCGACCCAATCGAGCTACGCTCGTCTACTCGAACCTCTGTCGTCAGGCGTTCCCGGGTCTGCCCGTGGTGCTCGGCGGGATCGAGTCGTCGCTCCGGCGGATCGCTCACTACGACTACTGGTCGGACTCCGTTCGTCGCTCGATGCTCCTCGACGCGAAGGGCGATCTTCTCGTGTTCGGCATGGGCGAGCGCCCCGCGTGGGAGATCGCGAAGCGCCTCGCGGCCGGCGAGACCGTCGACAAGCTCACCGACATCCGCGGCACGGCGTTCGTGTTGAAGAACCGCCGCGCCTGGGAGCCGTTGCTCGACGACCAGAGCAAGTACGTCACCGATCGAAAGGTCGTCGTCCTCCCCTCGTACGAGGAGGTCGTCAAGGACAAGGCCGCCTTCGCGCGCATGTCGAAGATGTTCCAGTACGAGACGAACCCGCACAACGGGCGTCCCATCCTCCAGCCCCACGGGGACGAGGCGGTCTATTTCAACCCGCCCGCCGAGCCGCTCTCGGAGAAGGAGATGGACGGGCTCTACGATCTCCCGTTCGTCCGCGCGCCGCACCCGAGCTACACGCTGCCGATCCCCGCCTTCCACACCGTGAAGGACTCGATCGTCACGATGCGTGGCTGCTTCGGCGGCTGCACGTTCTGCAGCATCACCGAGCACGAAGGCCGCATTATCCAGAGCCGGAGCGAGGAGAGCGTCCTTCGCGAGGTGCGCCAGCTCTCGCGCATGAGCGGCTTTTCCGGCGTCCTCACCGATCTCGGTGGCCCGACCGCGAACATGTACAAGATGACCTGCAAGGACGACAAGATCGAGGCCTCGTGCCGTCGGCTCTCGTGTGTCCATCCCGGCATCTGCGAGAACCTCGTCACCGATCACGCGCCGCTCATCCAGCTGATGAAGAAGGTGCGCACCGAGAAGGGCATCAAGCGCGTCTTCATCGCCTCGGGCGTTCGGTACGACCTCGCCGAACGGAGCCCCGAGTTCATCGAGGAGCTCGCAAAGCACCACACGGGCGGCCAGCTCTCCGTCGCGCCGGAGCACAACGAGTCCGGCGTGCTCGACAAGATGAAGAAGCCCGGCATCGCGAGCTACGAGCGGTTCGCGGCCGCGTTCTGCCAGGCGAGCGAAAAGGCGGGCAAGGAGCAGTACCTCGTCCCGTACTTCATCTCCGGCCACCCGGGCTCGACGTTGAAGGACGCCGTCAGCCTCGCCGTCTACCTGAAGAACAACGACATGCGCCCGCGCCAGGTGCAGGACTTCATCCCGACGCCGATGGCGATCGCGACGACCATGTTCTACACCGGGGTCGACCCGCTCACCGGCGAGCCCGTGTATACTGCACGTGACATGCGTGAGAAGCGCATGATGAAGGCGCTCATCTTCTACTGGGACGCCCAGCACTGGCCGCTCGCGCGCGAGGCGCTCAAGAAGGCCGGGCGTGCGGACCTCATCGGCCGCGGCCCCCACGCGCTCGTGCCGCCCGAGGGCGCCGCCGATCGCGTGGCCGCTGCCGGTGCGGCGCGATCCGCGGGCGCTCGACCCGCGCGCCCCACCTACGGCCGCCCGCCCCGTCGCCGCTGACGTCGCGGCGGGCGCTCGTTGTGCCCACGCAAAGCCGGCGTCGAGCATCTCTGCCGCGATGTGGCAAATGTGCACCATCACGCGCCGCCTTTCCTGCTCGAAAACGGTGTCGGCGTGCGATCGCCCGTCACCGGGCCGGCGGCACGAGAACTGCCAGCGGTCGTGCATGAACTCACTCGCTCGAACGTCCGGCTACCTTCGCGTCGTGCCCTGTGTGCTCCTCCTCGTCGCCGGGGTGACGACGGTGGGTTGCGGCGGGCCGCCGAAGGTTCGGTCGGCGGAGGGAGAGCGTCTTCCTGCGGACGGGGCGCCGGCGGGCAAGCCCGTCTCGGAAATCCCCTCGAAGACGGTCGCTCGCGACGCGTGGAACAAGACACTGTCCGAGCGGATCGCGCCTGCCTGCGACGGCCACGAGGGCGCACGCACGGCGGACGCTCGCAACCTCGAAGGAGCGGGCAAGCTGCTCGGCTCGTGGACCGAGCTCCGCGCTGCCAAAGGAAAGTCCTCGACGGCGAACGGAAAGAAGGCGGACGGCGTACCCGAGCCGACGCGCCTCGTGAGCTCCATCGGCATGACGTGCGCGGCCGGCGCGAGCATGGTGCAGGTCAACGGCGTGAAGTACACGTTCGACCTCGCCTGGGTCGTGACCGGAAAGGGAAAGGGCAAGACCCTGAACGGCGACATGGGCGCCGGTCAGTTCGTGATGATCCAGGCGCTCTCGTTCACCGAGCGGCGCGTCGTGTTCGCGAAGGTCTTCGTCCCGGGCGACGCGAACGACGACACCGACGACACGGTCATCATCTCGAGCCTCGCGGGCTACCTTCCGGCCGACCCGGACGCTCCCGTCGTGCACGTCGTGAGCGATCGCGAGGATCCGAAGTTCGAGACGTTCCTTCCGTCCAAGGGCGCGGGCGGGCAGGGAGGGATCTCGATGCAAGTGCCGGAGCAGGACCCGCTCGGTCGCGCGCGCTACGTCGGCGTCGCGAGGTTCGACCTCGCGCGCTGATCCAGCGCGCCGTAACGTGTAGGATGCCCCGTGAAAATCGTCTCGGTGGCCGAGGTTATCGCCTTGCTCGAGGAGCACGTCGCGCGTGAGCCAGGCGGCGCCATCGCCTTCGACGGCGACGGAACGCTCTGGTCCGGGGACATCGGGGAGGACCTCTTCGAGGCGCTCCTCGAGGACGGCAACATCACCGAGGTCGCTCACGCCGCGCTCGCACGTGAGGCGGAGGCCGAGAAGCTCGAGACCTCGGGCGGTGGCGTCGCCATCGCGCGGCGCATCCACGCGGGCTACCTCGCCGGGACGTTTCCCGAGGAGCGTGTCTGCGAGATCATGACGTGGGCCTTCGCCGGTTGGCGTCACGAAGAGGCCGAGTTGTTCGCCGAGGAGGTCCTCGTGAAGGTCGGGCTCGAAGCGCGACTGCACGGCGAGGCCATGCGCGTCGTGGCGTGGGCGCGCGAGCACGGCGTGGCGACGTACCTCGTCAGCGCATCGCCGAGGGCCGTTGTCGAGCAGGCGGCGCGCCGCGTCGGCATCGCTCTCGCAAACGTCGCCTCGGCGACCGAGGAGCGCGACTCGAACGGCGTGATCGTCGCCTCCGCGGTGCGCCCGATCCCGTACGGAACCGGCAAGGTCATGCACCTCCGCGCCAAGCTCGGCGCGCGCCCGCTCTACGCCGCCTTTGGCGACAACGCGTTCGACGTGGCGATGCTCCGCGAGGCGCGGACGCCCGTAGCGATCCGCCCGAAGCCGCGCCTCGTCGATCGCGCCGCGGAAGTCCCGGGCCTCCTCGTCCTCGAACGGGAATAGATCCGGCAGGCACCCAAGTGTGTCACCAGGAGATCGCGCGGATTAGATCTCCTTCAGTGTCGGGTCACTGACGCGCCGCTCTTGCTCGACGAAGAGCCTCCCGGCGAGCCGCTCGATCGGGTCCATCATCGACGAAGTACTGGACGACAGAGCTCTCGTCAGCCCGGGGCATGGACCTCGGGACCTGCGAAAAATCGAGGTCACCGACGTTCCACTGCCCTTCTCGGCACATCCGGAGCATGCGCTGGAGGTCCATGGATCCGTCTCCCTCCACAGTGTAGCGGAGCCCGGTGTAGGATGGAGCAGTGACGGATCGGAGCGAGCTCGAGGCCCTGCGCACGCAGGTTGCGAATCAAGCGGCATCTCTGGCCGACACGGTCAACGACGGGTTCGAGGAGTTCCACATGGGCGCCGGCGACTATGTCGTCGAGCTCTCCGTTCCCGAGGGGCCTTCGACGGGCGGCGGAACTGCGGCGCGGCAGAACATCCGGCTCGTGCCTCGGCGTAAGGGCTACGCGATGGTCATCGCGGGCACCGTCGACCCGGTCACGTCCACGGCCGAGCTCCGGACGTTCGAGCACGTCGCGATGCTGCACGAGCTGCGTTACAAGCAGCCCCTCGAGATCAGCGGCGAGGAGTACGACGACTTCCTCAGAAAGGCCGACGTCGTCCTCAACCTCGCCCGCGTGAAGGCGAAGCGCATCGGGCCGTCGGCCGAGCTGTTCGCCGAACAGAAGGCACGCCGCCGGCTCAACCTGCCGATGCTGGTCGTCTTCTTCTTCGTGATGCTGCTCGCGGCGCTCGTCGTGTACCGCGTCGCCCTTGCCGTGAAGCACTGAACAGCCGCGCGCGCGTTCGCGCCCGGAATCGCTTGAAAAGCGCCGGGTTTCGACCCTAGAACCAGGGGGCCTTCTTTTTATCCCCGGGAGCCGCCGATGGACTTCGACCTGACCGAAGAGCAACGTCTCGTTCGTGATACGGCGCGCGATTTCGCCGCCCGCGAGATCGCGCCGAAGGCGTCCGAGATCGACAAGAGCGGTCGCTGGCCTGCGGAGATCGTCGCGAAGATGGGAGAGCTCGGCTTTCTCGGGATGGCCGTTCCCGAGGAGTACGGCGGTGCCGGGATGGACAACCTGTCCTACGCGCTCGTCATGGAAGAGATCAGCGCGGCATGCGCCTCGTGCGGCGTCATCATGAGCGTGAACAACTCGCTCTTCTGCGACCCGATCTACAAGTTCGGGACAGATGCGCAAAAGAAGGAGGTGCTCACCGCGTGCGCCTCCGGCAAGAAGCTCGGCTGCTTCGGCCTCACCGAGCCGATGAGCGGCTCCGACGCGCAGACGATGGCCACGAACGCCGAGAAGACGGCGGACGGCTGGGTCCTCAACGGCGCGAAGAACTGGATCACCAACGGCCCTCACGCCGACTACATCCTCGTCTTCTGCGTGACCGAACGGCCGTCGGCTCCCGGCGCGAAGATCAAGCACACCGCCTTTCTCGTCCCGAAGGGCACGCCCGGCTACACGCAGGCGAACCCGGACCACAAGCTCGGCATCCACGGCGCGCACTCGTGCACGGTGTTCTTCGATAACTGCAAGGTCCCGGACGGCGCCGTCGTCGGCAACGTCGGTGAGGGCTTCAAGGTCGCCATGGCGACGCTCGACGGCGGCCGCATCGGCATTGCCTCGCAGGCGCTCGGTATCGCGAAGGCGAGCCTCGACGTCTCGGTCGCGTACTCGAAGGAGCGCAAGAGCTTCGGCGTGCCGATCTCGCAGCACCAGGCCATCCAGTTCATGCTGAGCGACATGGCGACGGAGCTCGACGCTGCGCGCCTCCTCACATGGCGCGCCGCGATCATGAAGGACGCGAAGGAGCGTCACTCGATGCAGAGCGCCGAGGCCAAGCTCTACGCGAGCGAGATGGCGACACGCGTGGCGCACAAGGCCATCCAGATCCACGGCGGGTACGGCTACTCGGCGGAGTTTCCGGTCGAGCGCCACTACCGCGACGCGCGCATCACGGAAATCTACGAGGGGACGAGCGAGATCCAGCGCATCGTCATCGCCGCGAGCTTGCTGAAGGCATGATCACGAAGGTCCATGCGCTTGCCTCGGGGTTGTCGCTCGTCACGTTCGTCGCTTGCGGCGCCGCCCCACCGCCCAAGGTGGAGGAGCCCGTGAAGGAAGAGAGCCACGAGCGAAAGGGCGGCCCGAGCCTGCAGATGTCGCAGGAGCTCGGCTCGATCGATCAGCGCGCGGTCGAGAAGACGTTCGCAGGGCTCGTGAGCGGTCCGCTCGAGAACTGCCACAAGCAAGGCCGCGATCGCGTCGAGGTTCTCACGGGTGACGTGAAGATCTTCTTACGCATCGATCCGAACGGCCGCGTGAAGTACGGATACTTCGAGGACTCGACGCTCGGTGATCGCGACACCGAAAAATGCATCATGGGCATCTTCGGCGGCACGAGCTGGCCCAAGCCCGAAGGTGGCGAGGCCGAGGTGCGAAGCGGCTTCGGCTGGGGCCCGGGCGGCGAGCGCGAACCGACGACCTGGTCATCCGACAGGGTCACGACGGCGCTCGCGGAGTCGAAGCACGTGCGCAAGAACGTCGACAAGTGCAAAGGCTCCGTGAAGGGCGACTTCCGCGTGGCGGCCTACGTCGAGTCGGGCGCGCCCGAGCATGCGGACGACGAGGCGAGCGCCGGTACGGAAAGCAACGCGAAGAAGCCTGCGTTGAAGCCCAAGCCTGCCGCGTCGCATCCTACGAAGTCCGGCGGCGGCGAACCTGGCCACTTCAAGGCCGTGGGCATGGCGGCCCCGAACAAGGAAGGCGCGGAGAAGGTCGATTGCCTCGTCGAGGCGCTCAAGCAGCTCGAGCTCCCGAGCCCTGGTAGCTACATGGCGAAGGTCACGTTCTCACTCTGAGGGGATCACGGAAGGCGCGTTCATGGACCTCACGCTCGACGAGACGCAGACCCTGGTGCAGCGGACCGCGCGCGACTACGCGACGCGGGTGATCCTGCCGGAGGCGGCCGCGATCGATCGCGAGGGGCGCTTCCCCAAGGAGATCCTGAAGGGTCTCGCCGAGCTCGGGCTGATGGCGGTGAACGTGCCCTCGGAGCTTGGCGGCTCGGCCGCCGGGCCCGTCTCGTACGCGCTCGCGATGCAGGAGGTCGCTCGGGCGTGCGCGTCGACCGCCGTGACGATGGCCGTGACGAACATGGTCGGCGAGGTCATCGCGGCGTTCGGGACGGACGAGCAGAAGCACAAGTACAACCCGAAGCTCGCGGGCGGCGAGTACGCCGCGGGCGCGTTCGCGCTCTCCGAACCGGGCGCCGGCAGCGACCCCGGCGGTATGAGCACGACGGCCACGCGTGAGGGTGACTCCTGGGTGCTCGACGGGCAGAAGCAGTGGATCACGAGCGGCGCGTATGCCGGCGTGATGGTCGTCTGGGCACGCACCGGCGACCGCGAGAAGCTCCCCGGGACGCGCGGGATATCGTGTTTTCTCGTGGAGGGCGGAACGCCCGGGCTCACCATCGGCAAGGCCGAGGACAAGATGGGCATCCGCGGTTCGAACACCGTGAGCCTCACGTTCGACGGCTGTCGCATCCCGGAATCGGCGCTGCTCGGCGAGCTCAACTCGGGCTTCCGCATCGCCATGATGGCGCTCGACGGCGGCCGCATCGGCATCTCGTCGCAGGCGGTCGGCATCGCTCGCGCAGCGCTCGAAGAGAGCGTGCAGTACTCACGCGATCGCAAGCAGTTCGACAAGCCGATCTCCGAGTTCCAGGCCACGCAATGGAAGCTCGCCGACATGGTCACGGAGCTCGACGCCGCCCACCTCCTCGCGATGCGGGCGGCATGGCTGAAGGGGCAGGGGCGTGTCTTCTCGCGCGAGGCCTCGATGGCGAAGGTGTTCGCGACTGAGTGCGCGAACCGGATCTGCAACAAGGCGGTGCAGATCCACGGTGGTTACGGGTACATCCGCGAGTTCGCCGCCGAGCGGCACCTCCGCGACGTCCGCGTCACCATGATCTACGAGGGAACCAGCGAGGTTCAGCGGATCGTCATCGCGCGTGGCACGCTAGGGTAGGTCCCCGCGGCCACTTGCCGCGATGAGCCTGCCAGGCCTAGAGGCTCGCTAAGGGCCGGCGAAGGCCGTGCAGACGTTCGTGTTCACGAAGCTCGCGTTGGCGACGCACGTGAAGGTCGCGGGGTCGCAGACGAACGAGGTGCAGTAGCTGTCGGTGTTGCACGCGCCGCCGGGGCCGTGCGTCGTCTTGCAGGTCCACGTGGACTCGGTGCGATGAACGCCGAGGACGGGATCGTAGGCGTCGCAGAAGAGGCCTGACTGGCCGCCGCCTCGCTTCGCGCAGAGATCCTGCGCGAGGTTGTCGCGCTCGTAGACGTCACTTGCCCCCTTGTAGAGGAACTCGCAGCTCTGGCTCACGGCGCGGATCGCCTGGCAAGTACCGGCGCCGGCGGCATCCATCGCGCACACGGAGCTGCCCGCGCACTCGAGCGACGACGAGCATGCCGCACCCGCCGCCAGGAGCCCGGTGACGGCGCCGAGGCAATCGGTGATCGCCGCCTTCACCTCGACGCTCGTGATCGAGCAGTCGGCGGCGTTGTCGGTGATCT
>JAYSXP010000017.1:0-7461 GCA_043717125.1 Polyangiaceae bacterium
TCCGCGGCGAGCTCGTCGTCGACGTGAAGGATGATCTCTCCGAGGATCAGATCCAGGCGCTCGGCAACGAGTACCACCTCGCGCTCCGCGACAACTCGCCCGGCGTGAAGGACGACGGCAACGTCGAGCTCGCCAACGTCGACCCGTCGCGCATCGAGGACCTGATTGCGCGCCTCTCGAAGGACCCGCGCGTCGAGGGCGTCGAGGAAGAGTCGATCGCCCGCGCCTACTTCACGCCGAACGACCCGAAGTACGCCGAGCAGTGGCACATGAAGCGCGCTGGCGCCGAGCAGGCGTGGGACTACGCATGCGGAACGGGCGTCACCGTGGCCGTCGTCGACACGGGCATCGCCTGTTACGACGAGGCCGGCTTCATGAAGGGCACGGACCTCAAGGGCACCACGTGCGTCGGGGGCTACAACTTCGTCGCCAAGAACGAGATCGCCGCGGACGACCAGGGCCACGGCACGCACGTCGCAGGCACGATCGCGCAGACGACCAACAACGCGATGGGCGTCGCGGGCCTCGCGCACTGCGCGAAGCTGATGCCGGTGAAGGTCCTCTCGAAGGGCGGCTGGGGCACGATGGCCGACGTCGCCGAGGGCATCCGCTGGGCGGCCGACCATGGCGCGCAGGTCATCAACCTCTCGCTCGGCTCCTCCGCGAGGAGCAAGGTCGTCGAGAACGCCGTCACGCACGCGTACAAGAAGGGCGTCGTCGTCGTCGCCGCCGCCGGCAACTCGGGCAAGGCGGTCGGCTTCCCGGCCGCGTACGAGGGCGCGATCGCCGTCAGCGCGACGGACAACAAGGACAGCATCGCGTGGTTCTCTTCCCGAGGTCCCGAGGTCGCGATCGGCGCGCCCGGCGTCGCCGTCACGCAGCAGACGATCTGCGAGGCCGGCAAGAACAAGTGCGAGCAGTGGGGCGTCTTCAACGGCACGAGCATGGCCTCTCCGCACGTGGCGGGCGCTGCCGCCCTCCTCGTCGGTCAGGGCATCACCGATCCCGACGCCGTGAAGGCCACGCTCCAGTCGACGGCCACGCCCAAGGAGGACAAGAACCTCTTCGGTGCGGGCATCCTCCAGGCCGGCAAGGCCGCGATGCGCACGCACTGGGCCCACGTCGCGGTGCGGCTTGCGGCGCTCCTCGGTCTCGCCTTCCTCGTCATCCGTCGCATCAAGCAGAAGGGCGGCACGGTCGAGAAGGGCGGCGGCAAGGTGCTCGGCGCGCTCTTCGCGGGCATCGGCCTTCTTCCGTTCCTCCCCGTGCTCGGTATCCCGGCACGTCTCGGCGGCATGCGCTGGGTCGCGGAGCTCGCGATGAAGCCCTTCGGCGAGTGGGACCTCCTCCTCGCACCGGGCATGCACAAGTGGCTGCTCTTCGCGAGCGCCGCTCCCGCGTTCCTGCTGACGACGTTCTTCTTCAACAACAAGCGCCTACGTCCGTTCGTCGGCGGTCTCGCGCTTGGCAGCGCGGCGCTCCTCACGCAGGTCGGGATCAGCGGAGAGACGTTCTTCGCCCTGGGCTCGTTCGGCCTCCGCGTGTTCTGCGCGGCCAACGTGGTCGCGCTCCTCTGGCTCGCGCGCATGACGCTCGATTCGAAGCGCGCGTAGGCCTCGGGCTGCGATTTTTTGGCCGGTCAGGTTGGGTCCTTCGCGGTCCGCTCCCCCTCGGCTGCAAGTGGCGCGGGCGGGCTCGCTGCGGAGGTCGTGAGGACGTGCGGGAAGAGCCACGCGACGAGCGCCGCGCCGCACGCGAGCCCTGCGACGATCCACATGACCGAGCCGAGGCCGAGGGCGAGGTCGCCGGAGATCGACGCGAGCACATGGGGCTCGACGTTGCGACGATCGGGGCCGAGGATCCGCGCCACGAGAACGGCGCCGCCCACCTCACGCGCCGCGCCACGGAGCAGCGCGTGCGCGAGCACCACTCCCATCGCGCCCACCGCGACCGTGCCGCCGATGTTGCGGAAGAACATGGTGCTCGCCGTGGCGACGCCGCGCTGCGAGAACGTCACGCTCGACTGCACGGCGATGACGAGCGGTGTGTTCGCGAGACCCATGCCGATGCCGAAGAGCGCCGCCGCGACGCGGAGGGTCATGGCCGACGCGCCGCTGCCCATCGCGAGCGCGAGCCAGACCGCACCACCTGCCGTGAACGCGAAGCCGAGCCTCACGAGGTTCCTGAACCCGACCCTCGCGATGAGCCGTCCGGAGATGGCGCTCGCGATCGGCCACGTGACGGCCATGGTCGCGATCGTGGTCCCAGCCTGCGTCGGCGTCGCGCCGAGCACGCCCTGCGCGTAGAGCGGCACGAACGTGACGAGGCCGACCATGGCTCCGCCCGCGAGCGCCGACAGCCCGCTCGACGTCGCGAGGATCCGTTGCGCGAAGAGCTGGAGCGGGAGCAGCGGCTCCTTCGCCCGCTTCTCCACGTAGAGGAACGCCGCGGTGAGCACGGCGCTCGAAGGCAGGAGCAGCCAGGGCAGCTCGCCGTCCGCGCCGAGGAGCAGCGCCATCACAGCGCCGGTGAGGAGGAGCGCACCCGCGACGTCGAGGCCGTGAGCACGCTTCTCGATGGTCTCGACGAGCGAGAACGTGAGCACCGCGGCCGACGCGAGCCCGAAGGGAACGTTGACATAGAACACCCAGCGCCACGAGAGCGTCGCGACGATCACGCCGCCGAGCAGCGGCCCGACGAGGCCGGCGATACCCCACACGGCACCGAACACGCCCTGCATCTTCGCGCGCTCTTCAATCTTGAAGATGTCGCCGACGATCGTGAGCGCCATCGGCTGCATTCCGCCGGCGCCGAGTCCCTGGATGCCGCGGAACACGATGAGCTGTCCCATGGTGCGGGCCTGGCCGCTCGCCATCGAGCCGCACAGGAAGAGCGCCATCGCGATGAGCATCACCGGCTTGCGACCGTGGAGGTCCGCGAGCTTGCCGTAGATGGGTACCGTGACCGTCGAGGTCAGCATGTAGGCCGTGAAGACCCACGCATAATGCAAGGCGCCGCCGAGCTCGGCCACGACGGTGGGCATGGCCGTCGACACCACCGTCATCTCCATCGCGGCCATGAACAAAGCCAGGAGAAGCGCGGCCACGGTGGCCGGTCGATGCGTTGTCCGAGGAGTGGTGCGACCCGTGCTCACGTCTGTTAGCCTTCGTAGGAGCGATGTCCCTGAAGATCGATCAAGACCACTCGCGGTTCCGCGCGATCGTCCGCGGTAAGATCCGGCAGAACCTCCGAAAATACATCTCGCAGGGAGAGCTCATCGGGCGGAAGGGAAAGGACCTCGTCTCCATCCCGATTCCGCAGATCGATATCCCGCGCTTCCGCTTCGGCGACAAGCAGCAAGGTGGCGCAGGCCAGGGCGACGGCGAGCCCGGCGACGCGATGGGCGGCGAGAAGGGCGAAGAGGGCGAGGGCGGCAAGAAGGCCGGCGAGGGGGCCGGTGAGCACAGCCTCGAGGTCGACGTCACCCTGGAAGAGCTTGCCGACATCCTGGGCGAGGAGCTCCAGCTCCCGGACATCCAGGACAAGGGCAAGAGCAAGATCATCAACGCGAAGGATCGCTACACCGGCATCCGTCGCGTCGGTCCGGAGTCGCTGCGTCACTTCCGCCGCACGTACCGCGAGGCGCTCAAACGCCAGATCTCGATCGGCGCGTACATGCCCGACAAGCCGATGGTCATTCCCATCCCGGACGACCGCCGCTACCGCAGCTGGAAGACCCAGCCCGAGCCCGTCGCGAACGCCGTCATCATCTACATGATGGACGTGTCCGGCTCGATGGGTGACGAGCAGAAGGAGATCGTCCGCATCGAATCCTTCTGGATCGATACGTGGCTGCAGAAGCAATACAAGGGCCTCGCGAGCCGCTACATCATCCACGACGCCGTCGCCCGCGAGGTCGATCGCGAGACCTTTTTCCACACGCGCGAGTCCGGCGGCACGATGATCTCGAGCGCCTACAAGCTGTGCTCGCAGCTCGTCGACGATCACTACCCGCCCGACGAGTGGAACATCTACCCGTTCCACTTCTCCGACGGCGACAACTGGTCGATGGATGACACGCTCGCGTGCGTCGACATCCTCAAGCAGAAGCTCCTGCCGCGGGTGAACATGTTCGCGTACGGCCAGGTCGAGAGCCCCTACGGCTCCGGCCAGTTCATCAAGGATCTGCGCGAGCACTTCGCCAAGGACGACCGCGTCATCACGAGCGAGATCCGCGACAAGGACGCGATCGTGAACAGCATCAAGGAATTCCTCGGCAAGGGCGCCTGAGCGGCCGCGCGCGAAGATGGCACCGCGAACGCGGCTCACCTTGCCCTCGAGCCTCTCCTGGCTCGTGCTCCTCGCCCTCGTCACCGGCTGCACGCCCGGCGGTCCGCCGAGGGCTCCGGTCGTCGAGATCGACGACGCGCCGGGGGACGCGATCCTGAGCCCGGAGGGCGCGCCGATCGCTCTGCGACGGAGCATCGTCGCGGACCAGTACTTCTGGCTCCGCACGAAGGTGCTCGAGGGAGAGGCGCCGCCCGCGTTCGCCGAGTCGTTCGCGGCGATGCACGATCTCCGCGCGGATCTCTCGGCCGATCCGACCGCGTGGGAGGACCTCGAGGTTCCGCTCGGGGTGGTGAGCAGCGCGAGCGAGCTCCTCGAGGTCTACGAGAAGCTTCCCGAGAAGAAGGACGTCGGCGGCGTGACCGTCGCCTTTCGTGCCGATGCGGTCCGTCTGGCGCGCGCGATGGTGACCAACGAGGCGACCTACCGGAAGGGCCCGTATCGATTGCACGCGGATGCGATCGCCGTCGCGGCGACCGACCTCGCGGCGCACCTCTTGCCGCGCGAGGCGGAGATCCTCCACGCGATCGAGGCCGACATGGCGCTGCCCGGTGGCGCGCGGCCGATCGTCGTGACACTCGTGAGCGAGGCTCCCTATCCCGGGATTTTCGCGGCCGACCAGCGCGGGCGCGTGATGGCGAGCTTCGTGCGCATTCGCGGCCTGGACGGCAGCGCGCTCGTCGAGACTGTTCTTCACGAGTCGCTCCACGCCCTCGACGAGATGACGGTACGCGAGCCGACGGCGATGAACCTCCTGCGTGCGGCGCTCGCGAAGCGCGGAATCGACGCGGAGGACTCGAACGCCGAGATGGCGATCAACACTGTGACGTTTGCAGAGGCCGCGAGCCTCGTGCGCCGCTTCGTCGACCCGAAGCACCGTCCGCTCGGGGAGAGCGGCTTCTACACGCTGTACGCGCCGGCGCCTGCGATCGTCGAGGCCTGGACCCGCCACGTGGGGCAGCCTGGCGAGGCGCTCGAGGGAACGGCCGACGCGATCGCGAAGGCGGTCACTGGCCCCTGACGCGCCGGTGACTCAGCTCAGCGGCTCGCGCTCGCGTTCGCCTTCGCGTCGGCGCACTGAACGAGGATCGTGCCGCTCTTGCGCGTGTACATGGTCTCGCCCCATCGCTCCTGCGGAGCAAGCGTCCGCGTGTTGACGCCTGCCTGAGGAGACGGAGCCATCGGTCCGCTCGCGGCGCGCGTGAAGCCGTCGTCGTCGGCGCTCGCCTGCGCTGAGCCGGGGAGGGGACCCGCGCTGCGCGCGAAGTAGTAGCCATTCGGGCAGAGCGACGCTGCGGTGCGGAAGCACTTCTTGTCCATGTGCGTGCAAGAGATGCTCTGCCACTCGTTGCTGCCGTCCGGGCCGCGGACGGGCTCGACGTGCACGCGGTTGCAGGCGACCGCCGACAGGGCCACGAAGGCGACGAACACGGTGCTCAGCAGGGCGCGAGGGCGAGACATGACCTCCAGGAATGCAACGGCGATGCCGCGCAGCCTCTGCGCGAAGGGAGTGAAAAATAGTCACTCCGTGGGACGAGCTCGGCGAATGTGAACGCCGCTTCACGGACGCCCGGCGGGGGATGCCACTCGACGGCGCCGCTCGGCGCTGACCCTCGGTGTACGCTGCCTCACGGGCTCGGCCCGGCGTCATGATCAAGCCGTCTCGCGTCCCGCCCCTCGTCCGTCGCCTCGGCTGGGTCTCGTTCTTCACCGACGTCGGCAGCGAGATGATCTATCCGCTGCTCCCGGCACTGCTGCTCTCGTTCGGCGGCACCGCGGTGTGGCTCGGTGCAATGGAGGGGATCGCCGAGGGGCTGAGCGCGCTCGTGAAGTGGCGCATCGGCTCCGTCGTCGATCGCGCGGCGCGCAAGAAACCGCTCATGCTCGCTGGCTATCTCCTCGCTACGCTGGCGCGGCCGCTCATCGCGATCACGACCGCCGGCTGGCACGTGATGGTCCTCCGGTCGCTCGACCGCGTCGGCAAGGGCGTGCGCGGCGTTCCACGCGACGCGCTCGTCGCCGAGTCGGTCGGGAAAGAGTCGCTCGCCACGGCCTTCGCCTTCCATCGCATGATGGACAACGCCGGTTCGGTCGTCGGGCCCATCGTCGCCTTCACGCTGCTGCGTGCCCTCGAGCTGCCCATTCGTGTGGTGATCGCGCTCGCTGTCGTCCCCGGTCTCGTCTCGTGCGCCGTGCTCCTCTTCGGGGTGAAGGAAGCGCCGCGACCCGAGCCGACCGAGGCGCCGGCTGCCACGAGCGGCGAGCCTCGCACCCAGCAGGAGCTCCCGCGCTCGGTCCATCGCTACTTGCTCGTCCTCGCCCTCTTCACGCTCGGTGCGTCCGCTGATTCGTTCCTCCTGCTCCGCGCCGTCGAGCTCGGCATGTCGGCGGCATGGGCTCCGCTCCTGTGGCTCGCGCTCTCCGGGGCCAAGGCCGCCTCGAACATGCCGGGCGCCTGGCTCGCAGACCGCGTCGGGCGCAAGCGCACGCTCGTCGCGGCCTGGCTCCTGTACGCGGCGTTCTATGCGGCCGCGCCGTACGTCACCACGCCGCTCGCCTTCGCGGCGATGGTCGTCGCGTACGGAACCTACTACGGGTTCGCCGAGGGGACCGAGCGTGCGCTGCTCGCCGAGCAGGCTCCGGTCGCGATGCGCGGTCGTGCTTTCGGCGCGATGCACGCGGTGACCGGGCTCGCGGTCCTTCCGGCAAACCTTCTCTTCGGCCTCCTCTACGCGCGCCATGTCGCGCTCGCGTTCGGTATCAGCGCGGCCTGCGCAGCCAGTGCGGCCGTGCTCCTGCTGGTGGTCGTGAAGGAGCACCAACCGCCGCCGGAATCCGCTAGGATTCAAGCATGAGCGAGTTCGCGCTGAAGACCGCGCTCCCCGCCTACCTCGCGAGAGAGCAGGAGCGCATCGAGGGTTTCGCCCGTGAAGCGGGGCTCGATTTCTTCCCGACCGTCTACGAGATCCTCACTTACGACCAGATGAACGAGATCGCGGCGTACGGTGGCTTTCCGAACCGCTACCCGCACTGGCGTTACGGCATGGAGTACGAGCGGCTCGCGAAGAGCTACGAGTACGGCCTCTCGAAGATCTACGAGATGGTCATCAACAA
>JAYSXP010000161.1:0-16657 GCA_043717125.1 Polyangiaceae bacterium
CTCCGCGGCACGGTCCAGGCCGCAGCGCTCCTCAACATCACCGTCAGCCTGCTCGCGTACGTCGCGCATCGCAGGTCGCAGCGCCCCGCGGAGATCGCCAAGGTCCTCGCGGCCGCCGCCACGCCCGCCTCCGAACAACAGACGGAGAGCGCAGCATGAGCTTCGTTCTCGCCTTGGTGGTCGCCGGCGTCAGCGGCTTCATTGCCCTCTCGTACGAGATCGTCTGGTACCGCGTCATCGCGTTCGAGAGCTGGGGCCTGCCCGGCGCGTTCGGCCTCCTCCTCGCGGCGTACCTGCTCGGTCTCGCGCTCGGCTCTCGCGTCGCGGGCGCCTTCTGCAAGGACGACGCGAAGAGCGGCGATACGCGCCAGCTCCGGGCTCTGGCGCTGTTCGCGCTCGTGGCGAACGTGGTCGCATGGGCCGTCGTCCCGTTCTTCGGGTACACGGCAGGCAGCCATGGCGGCTGGCCGATCGCGCTCGGCCTCGTGGTGGTCGCGGCCGGACTCCTCGGCGCGATCCTCCCGCTCGTCTGCCACTTCGGAATCACCGCGGACGACCGTGCCGGTCAGCGGCTCAGCTACGTGTATCTTGCAAACATCGTTGGCTCGGCCGTCGGGAGCTTGCTCACGGGCTTCGTCTTCTTCGACACGTGGCCCCTGAAGACGACCGGCGAGGTGATCGCGCTCGTCGGCCTCGCTCTCGTCACGGGCCTCGTGATCCTCTCCGACCTCCGCGGAGTCACGCGTGGCATCTGGCTCGCCGGAGTCGGAGCCGTCGCCGTTCTCCTCGTCGTCGGAACTCCCCGCGCGTACGACCGCATCTGGGAGCGCCTCCTCTACAAGGACAAGTTCGCAGCCGACACGAAGTTCGCCGAGATCATCGAGACGAAGAGCGGCGTCATCACCGTCACGCAGGACGGCACGGTCTACGGCGGCGGCGCCTACGACGGTCGCTTCAACACGAGCATCCGCTGGGATCGCAACGGCATCATGCGCGCCTACGGCATCGGCGCGATGCATCCGGCCCCGAAGAAGATCCTGATGATCGGCCTCGCCTCCGGCTCCTGGGCCACGGTCATCCAGCACCTTCCGGGGCTCGAGCACCTCACGATCGTCGAGATCAACCCGGGCTACAACAGGCTTATCGCCGGTCACCCCGAGGTGGCGGGCGTGCTCCACGATCCCAAGGTCGACATCGTCATCGACGACGGTCGCCGCTGGCTCAACCGCCACCCGGACGAGCGCTTCGACGTCGTCGTGATGAACACGACGTGGCACTGGCGCGCGCACATCACCGACCTCCTCTCGACGGAGTTCATGGGCCTCGTCCGGAATCACCTCTCGCCGGGCGGGCTCTTCTACTTCAACACGACGTCCTCCGACGACGTGAAGAAGACGGCCGCGACCACGTTCCCGTACGCGATCCGCGTCTACAACTTCATGGCCGTCAGCGACTCGCCGCTCGTCTTCGACAAGGCACGCTGGGAGAAGACGCTCGCGTCCTTCACCTTCGAAGGGCAGCCCGCGATCGACCGCTCGACCGAGGAAGGGCAGAAACTCTTCGACGAGCTGCTCTCCTACCCGGACTCGATCAAGGCCGAGCCCACGGGCGAGGGGCTGGAATCGCGCGAGAGCGTGCTCGCGCACACCGCCGCGGCGACCGTCGTGACCGACGACAACATGGTCGCGGAGTGGCGCGAGGTCCTCCGCTTCCAGGACGCACCGTGACGCTTCCCGAGGCGTTCTATGTCCCGGAGGGCGATCGATTCCGCGCGACGGAGGCGACGCGTGGTTCCCGGAGAGAGCCCGAGCTCCCTCCAGCGCGTCGTGTGCGCTGCCGACTCCGACAATGGAGCGAGCGTCGCCTTCGATACTGCAAACTACACGTTTCTCAATCCTGACCTCACCGTCTCCCGCGCGCGCGAGCTCGTGGGTGAATGGGTCCTGCTCGACGCGACGACACGCTTTGGCGCCGACGGCAGAGGCCTCGCCGAGAACGACCTGCTCGACGTCGAGGGCTACGTCGGACGCGGCCTCCAGAGCCTGGTCGTCGAGCGCCGGATCTCGAACCCCTGACGCACCTCGCCCTCGAGCCGCAGGGCTACCGCCAGTAACGCGCTACTTGCACGCCTGCTGGGTCATCGGCGTGCGCGTTCCGACCACGCATCGGGTCGTCAGGTTGAGCGGAGGGACGGGCTCGGTCTTGCACTTGAGGAGCGTTCCAAGACCTCCGCAGGCCGGCTGGTCCTCCATGCCGAAGGCGGCGTTGCACGCCGTGCCACCCTGGAGCGAGGTGCAGCTGAAGCCGTCGGGATAGAGTTTGTCCACGACCGTCGAGCAGTTCCAGTCGCCGAAGACAGGGGGTTCGGGAGTCGCGACGAGGTAGCCCTGATTCGGGCGGACGCGCTCGTCGTGGTCGTCGCAGTCGTTGGGGCCGCCTTCGCAGCCCGCCTTCTGCGTCGCCTTGAAGCCGTCGCCGTCGCAGTCGCACTCCGCCGGGGCGCACCCGGCGGCGTCGATCTTCGCGCCGGCGTCCCTGACGATGAGCGCGTCCGGATCGGAGCCGTCGACGAGCACGGTAGCGTCGAAATCGGTTTCGACCGTGCCGTCCGCCACGGCTCCGTCGGAGCTGCCGGCCTCCGCACCCGTCGCGCCCGGTGGTGCGAAGGACACGTCGGGAAATGTGCATGCTGCACCTATCGCGAAGCTGGCAACCATCATCGCGGAGGAGCAGAACAGCGCTCTCTTGTGCGTCACCTCAAAACCTCCAGGTCGCGTCGACGCGGCCGAGGCCGGGCGTCAGGGAGAGACTGCTCTGCGCCGTGACGCGCTCCTTCGAGTTGATTCCCCAGACGAAGACGCCGACTCCGGCGCCCGCGACGACGAGGCCGACCGGGAAGAGGATGGTCGTGAGCGTGCTCATCAGCTTGCCCTTGTCGACGGTGTCGCTGAGTGACGGGTCGCAGTTCGTGTGCGACGAGCACTTGTCGTCGAGGTCGTTCTTCGCTCCGTTGCGGATCAAGAGCGTGATCCCGCTGCCGATGAGCGTCGCCGCGCCGACGCCGATCAGCACGAGGCCCGCGGTGCGCTTGCCCTTGCCGGTGTCGGTCTCCACGCCGGCGTCGACGGGCTTCTCCGGAGGCACCTGCACGAGACGAAGCGTGAGGTGCTTCGTGTCACCGGCCGCGAGCGCGACCTCACCTTCGACCGGCTGCGCGTGCTGCGCCTGAACGCGCACGCGGTAGTTGCCCGGGTCGCGCTCGAGGGGCGTGCCGACGAGGCTCGTGCCGAGGTTCTCGCCGTTGACGAACACCTCGACGCCCGACCTCTCGTTCGCCGGCGCTTCACCCGTGGGTGATTTCACGACGACGTCGACGAACACCGTCGCCACCTTGGGCTGGACGCGCTCAGCGGCGGCCTCGGCGTCCTTGTCCCAGCCGTCGTACTTTGCGTCGGCGGGCAGCGTCACGAGGGCGCGTTTGATGTCGAGCCATGCGCGACGGGCCGACGCCGGGTGGCCGAGCTGCTCCTCGCATTCGGCGATGTTGCGGAGGCTACCGAGGCCGCTCGGGTAGATCTTGTATGCCTTGCGTAGGAGCGGGACGGCGCCGGCGCAGTCGCCCGCGGTCCGCATGTCCTTGGCGCGGGCGAAGAGATCCTTCGCGTCGGATTCCGCATCGGCGCGTGCCGGAGCGGCTCCGCCCAACGTTGCGAGACCGACGGACGCCGCGATGCCGAAACGACGAAACATGCATAAATTACGCACGTTCATGAGGGTATCAACATCAGTTGGGATAGTCGAGGTCGCCTTAAAAAACTTGTGATTTGTCGGGCGCAGTCCGTGCGGGAGGCGGCGGCGGTGGGGTCGGCGGCGGAACGGGTAGCGGGGGCTCTGCGGTGATGACCGGCGGTGGGGGCGTCGCGGGCGTCACCGTCGTCGTGCTCCGGGTCGGTGTGACGACGGGCCGACCCATCGGGTGCGTGGCCGTCTTCGCCGGGGGATCGGTCGTCGTCGTCGTCGTCGTCGTCGTCGTCGTCGTCGGGGCCGGGGCGTTCTTGGTGTCGACAGCCGCGCTCACCGGCTCGGGAGGCGGGCTCTTCGCCTTCACCTCGTCGGGCGCGTTGAAGGAGACCAGCGCCAAAGCCAGGACGCCGATCGTCGCGAGCCCGAGGATCGCTGCGATGAGCCACTTGGCGGAAGAGCGCCGGTTCCGCGTCCTCGTCGTGGGCCCGTCGAGCGCGACGTCGTGCAGATCGTCGCCGGCCTCGGGCCGACTGGGCGCTTGCGCCGACGGCGGCAGGTGTAGGTCCGGTGAGCTCGCGACGCTCGGCCGTGCGGAATCGGCGGCGAGCGGGCCTGCCAGCGAGACGAACGCTTCGGACAGCTCGGCGGCGGTGCAGAAGCGTTCGCCGAGCCTCTCCGCGAAGGCGCGCGCAAAGAACGCTTCGAGCTCGGGCGGAAGATCCGGACGTCGGTCGAGGAGCGGAGTCCACTCGTGGGTGCAGATGCTGAGGAAGATGTCCTCGATGGACGCGCCATGCCACGGGATGGTGCGCGTGAGCGCCTCGTACGCGACGACCGCGAGCGCCCAGAGATCGCAACGCTGGTCGAGCGAGGGTAGGCCGCGCGCCTGCTCGGGGCTCATGTAGCTCGGGGTGCCGAGTACCATGTCCTTGCCGGTCGCGAACGGCGAGCGGTTCCCGGCGGGTCTCGCCGCGCGCGCGATGCCGAAGTCGAGGAGCTTCACGAGCAGCCGTCCGTCCTCGTCCTTGGTGAGGAAGACGTTCGCGGGCTTGAGATCGCGATGCACGATCTGCTCGGCGTGGGCCTGACCGAGCGCGCGCGCGATCTGCGTGACGACCGCTACCGTCTCCGGCAAGTCGAGTCCTCCACCGCGGTCGATGCGCGTCTCGAGCGACTCGCCTTCGAGCAGCTCCATCACGAGGTAGGCGAGACCGTTCTCCTCCCCGTGATCACTGACCGAGACGATGTGGCGTGTCTTGCGGGAGAGCTTCGCCGAGACCTGGGCCTCCTGCCGAAAGCGGGCGATTGCGCTCTCGTCCGCGTCCTGGGCCTCCGGTCGAACGAGCTTGATCGCGAACTCGCCGCCGAGCGAGCCGTGCTTCGCGAGCCAGACCTCGCCCATTGCCCCTTTGCCGAGCAGGCGAACGAGCTCGTACTTGTTGGCGACGATCTGGCCGACGTCGATGGGAGCGAGCGGCGCTGATGACAAATGGTTCCCGATCCGTTTTCCTGCGTGGTTCCAGGAGCTGCGGCATGGTGCCGAATTGCGAGCAGTTGAATTCTAATTCGGTTTGACGCGGTCGCGGTAATCTCCGACACGATGGGTCAGGAAACCGGAAAACGGCCGAGATTCGACCCGGACGCCAAGACACCGTCCAAGAGCCCCGAGGCCATTCAGGACGAGCACCAAGCGTTCAACACGGTCGTCGGCGACGGCATCCGCCGGGCCCGGCAGGAGCACGGCTGGACGCAGGCGTTCCTCGCCGATCAGGCGGGGCTCTCCCCCAACTACATCGCCCGCCTCGAGCGCGGTGAGCTCGGTCCCTCGCTTTTCGTGGCGAATCGCATCTGCGGTGCGCTGGGGATCTCGCTCGACGAGCTCGTCGGTGCGCCTGGCGGAGCCTCCGGTCGCAAGACGGCGACGAAGCGTCGCGTCGTCGGGTGACGTGAGGCGCTGCGCTCGGCGCTTTGTCGTCCCTGCGATGCGCTGTGCCGATGGTTCGTCACCCCGTCGTCGCCGGTCTCTCGCTGTCGGGCCTTGCCCTCGCCCTCTCCTGATCGACGCTTCCCACGGCTCGAGGCAGGAGCGGGCCCGGCAATCAAGCGTGATCGTCCGCTTTACGTGGCTACTGCGCGATCGTGCTCGGCACGGTACCGGAGCCATAGCGGGCGACGACGCCGTCACGTGACGCACCCGCGCGCGGGCTCGCGTTGAAGCTGCCGCCGACTCCCCAGAACGCGCCGGTCGGGTCGACCCACGCGCCGTGGAGATCGCTGAAGGGCTTCGAGCCGAAGTCGTCCTCCCAGTGATCGCCCACGAGGCGCAGCTTGAGGCTGCCGCCGCCGACGATGACCGCACGTCCCCACTCGCGCGCGGGCGCGGAGGCGGGGGCACAGGCGACCCCGTTCACGTCGTTCACGAGCACGGCGTCCGAGCGCTTCCACTGCGTGCCGTCCGACATGAGGAGATCGCGCCCACCGACCGCGAAGACGTCGGTCGCCGAGCAGCCGCTCACCGTCGTCAGGCGGCCCTTCGCGACGCCGTCGGCCTCGCGCTTCCACGTGCCGCTCGTGCGATGCCACACGAGCCCAGCTTCGCCGACGACGTAGACGTCGTCCTTGCTCGAGCCCCACACCTTGAAAAGGGCGACTTTCTTCAGCTCGGGGAGCACCTCGGGCTTCCACGAAGCGCCGTCCCAGTGAAGCAGCACGTCGTTCGCTGCGTCGGGTTGATCGGGCGTGCCGCCCACGGCCCACGCGTCGTCCGGAGCTCTGGCCCAGACGCCGAAGAGTGTCCCGGTGGTGCCGGATGCGCGCTCCTCGAACTTCGTGCCGTCCCAGTGGGTGATTCGGCCCTTTTCGCCGACGAGCCAGACGTCGTTCGACCCCGTACCGTGGACCCACCAGTACGTCTCGGATCCGCCGGTCGAAGGGCGCCGCCACACGGTGCCGTCGAAGCGCATCACGAGCGACTCGAAGCCCGAGTTTCCGAGCGGTCCGCCCACGGTCCACACGTCGTGCTCGGAGGTTCCCCAGATCGAGAGAAGAGCGCCGTCGAGATGCTCGAGCACGGGCTTCCATCCGGGCGTCCATCCGGGCGCGGCATCGGCCGCATCGGTGCCCCCGTCCGCAACGGCCTCGGTGTGTGACGGCGAGCACGCGAGGCTCGAGACTCCGGCGAGCGCGAGGCTTCCTGCCACGGCGACCGCGAGCGCCTTCTTCATCACATGCCTCCGTCGGACGCGCCGGCGTCCTCGCCGCAGGTCTCGCCGAGCACGTAACCCTTCTTGCAGAGACAGCGGCACGACGTCTCCTTCGCGCCGGGCTCGGCGCAGCGAGGTGTCACCTTGATGACCTTGGTTGCGCTCTTCTTGGTGCGGTCTCTCACCTGGACCTCGATCTCGAACGGATGATCGAACACGTCGACGTCCGCCCACTGATTGGGACAGAGCGAGACGTTCGAGTAGTCGCCGATCGCGGCGGAGTCCTCGATGTCCGTCGTCGTACCGTGCCCGGTCGTGCCCCAGCCGTCGGCCTGCTTGCTGAGGTTCACCGTTCGACCGTCGACGCGCACCTGCCTCGAGCTCAGATCGCGCATCGCGCCCGTCACCTGCACCCCGCAGCCGTCGAGGTTGATCGCTCGGACCCCAACGAAGGCCACGCGCCCGCCCTGGGGCGGGAAGACGATCGCGAGATCGTCCCCCTCGTTCAGCGGCACGTCGGTGCCGTCGGCGCGCAGCGCGCGGAGCTCGATCTGGATGGGCTGCGCCGCATCACCGAGAAAGCCCGCAGGGCACTCCGTCGGCGCGTCCGGCTGCGCCTCCGCCCCGGCGTCGGTCGACGGAGAGTCGTCGCTGCTCGGACAACCGGCAAGCGCGCACGCGCAGGCGATGACGGCGGCGAGGCGGCTCAGTTGCAGAAGACGTTGTCCTGCTTGGGGTAGTAGTAGACGAACGCGTTGCAGTGCTCGTTCTTCTCGACGATCGGGCCGAACGTGTAGCAGCAGTCCGGGACGGCATCCTTGTGCTTGAGGACGTCGTAGTCGTCGAGCGCCTTGCAGCCGCCGGCCTCGTCGGCCGGGGGCGTCCACTGGAACGCGCATTCGTACATCACGCCCCCGTTCGGCTTCACCTCGAGGTTCAGCTCGGGCGAGCGCAGCATCGGCGGCTCGTCCCACGCGCGTGACGTGTAGAACTTGTCCTTCTCCGGCGGGAGACCGATCGACGTACCGTCCCAGTTGTAGATCGAGAACTGCTTTCCACGCGCGTGAAAATGGCCATTTGCGCCGATGACGTTCACCGGCTTGTCGTTCTTGAACTGGCAGCTTCCGGTGAAGCTCGGCGAGGGGTTGCCCTTGCAGACGCGGATCGACTGCTTCGTCGCGAAGAGCGTTCCCATCTCGTGCACGACCTTGTCCTTCGCGATCGTGTGGAAGTTCACGGCGACCTCGCCGCCCTCGGGCGACTTCTGCGTCGTGGCGTTCACGTAGTGGGTCTGCAGCATCAGCCACTCGTCGGGCTGGAAGACGTTCGCGACGCCGTCGGGGAACGTCCAGTCGAGCTCGCCGCCCTGCTGGTTGTTCGCGACGAGCGGCCAGTCGGCCCAGTTCGGGCTCTTGAAGCATTCGCCCGTGCCGTTCTTGCCTTCCTGCATCGCACCGCCCGCGGGGCCGAGCCCGACGACGGTGCGCACGCGAAAGACGTTCATGTGGTGCGAGCCGGACTTCTGCACGATCTGAACACGGTGCAGGTTGACCGGATCGTTCTCGGGGAGGCCGCCCGACTTCGCGAGGTCGCTCACCTTGAAGAAGTAGCAATTCTGGATCTCTTCGCCGGCGTTCACCGCAAAGAGCTGCGTCTTGAACTGGAAGCCCTGACCGCGGAGGGGCGCACCGAGCTTCTCGGGATCCGTGATGGGCGCGGCCGTGACCTCGGTGTCGTGGGAGCAACCCGCCGTGAGGCTGAGCGCGAGAGGCATGGCGAAGAGCGCGGCGGCGAGGAAGCGATTCATGGGACCTCGAAAGGGTATCGTAGAAGAGTGCGAGCGGAACCGTCATGAGCAGGGCCCGTGCCACGTCGCGGCATCCGCGAAATGTCGACAAAACAGGCGCTTCACCTAAGCCGATGGCACACGCGCCCGGACATCGCCGTCATGTGTGCCAGGTCCCGACCGCCTGGCAGGTCGTGCCGGCGGTGCTCGCCGTCGCAGGCGTGATGGGTGCAGGATGCACGGGTTCGCGCCCCGCGCCTAACCCGCCCGGAGGCGTGTCGAGTGACGCGCGCAGTGCGCGCGTGCACGCCTCCACCCACGCCTCCACCCGGCACGATGCACCCCTCGCGGCAGCGACGCTCGCGCCGCTCCCGCTCGTGCCGCGTCCGCGGTCGGCGGTAACCTGCGGAGGGAGCCTTGCCGTCCGTGACGTGAGCGGGATCGTGATCGACGACCATCCGGCGGCGCGGTCGGTCGGCTTGCGTCTAGCAGGTTGGCTGGGCATCGGCCCGTCGCTCGTTCGCGCCATCGCTGCCGGCGAGCCTGGGCCCGCCCACGCCATCGTGCTCCGGCTCGATGCGCCTGCCACGGCCCCGCAGCGCGACGCCGCCGTGGAGCCGCCGCGGAGCACGGACGACGAGGCGTACACGCTCGACATCACCCCCGACCGCGCGCTCATCCATGCGCGCCATCCGGCTGGGCTGTTCTACGCGGCCCAGACGCTCGCCCAGCTCGCGCGCTCGCGACCGATCGCCTTTGCGCCGCCCACGCTCGACGTCGGCGTTCCCATGCTCCCGTGCATCCACATCGAGGACGCTCCCGCGTATCGCTACCGCGCGATGCACCTCGACGTTGCTCGGCACTTCTTCGACAAGGGGCTTGTCGAGCGGTACGTCGATCTCCTCTCCTTTTACCGGTTCAACGTCTTCCACTGGCACCTCACGGACGACCAGGGCTTCCGCCTCGCGATCCGCTCGCATCCCGAGCTCACGCAGGCCTCCGGTACCGGCGGCTCGTACGCGCAGGCCGACGCGCGGGACGTGGTCGCGTTCGCGCAGGATCGCTTCGTCACCGTCGTGCCCGAGATCGAGATGCCCGGGCACGCGCGCGCGATCCTCGCCTCGCATCCCGAGCTGTCGTGCACGGGCAAGAAGCAGGACGTGCCCTCCACGTGGGGCGTCTTCGACGACGTGCTCTGCGCCGGCAACGAGGCCACGTACACGCTGCTCGACGAGGTGCTGCGCGAGACGACCGAGGTGTTTCCCTCGCAGCTCGTCCACGTGGGCGGCGACGAGGTACCGAAGGCACGCTGGAGCGCGTGCCCGAAGTGCCGCGCGCGCATGGCGAAGGATCACCTGACGCCCGCGCTCCTCCAGGGCGCCTTCACGAAGCGCATCGGGTCGACGCTCACGACGCTCGGTCGGCGGATGGTCGCCTGGGACGATGCCCTCGAAGGCGGACTCCTCGATTCCGCCGTCGTCATGGCTTGGCGGAACGTCGAACGCGGCCGCGCGGCGGTGACCGCGGGCCACGAGGTCGTGATGGCGCCGTCGGACACGACGTACTTCAACTACTGGCAGACGCGGACGCAGAGCGGTCCGGGGCACCAGGGCTACGTGCCGTGGACGACGGTGCTCGCGTTCGACCCGATGCCGCGTGGCCTCTCGTCGTCGCAGGCCGCGCTCGTCCTCGGCGGCGAGGGAGCGCTCTGGACGGAGCATGTCGCGACGAGCGCCGACATCGACACGCTGCTGCTTCCTCGGCTCGCGGCGCTGTCGGACGCGCTGTGGAGCGGGCCAAGCGATCCGTCGTTCGTCCAGCGCTTCGGCGCCCAGCGCCGGATGCTCGATGCGGGCGGTGTTCGCTACTTCGTCGAGCCGCCGGTGGGACTCTCTCGCAAGAAGGTGTTCATCGAACGCGCCTTGCTCGAGCTCGCTCCTCCCGCCCTGCATCCCGAGGGCATCGTTCGTTTCACGCTGGACGGCTCCGAGCCGAACGCCATGTCGCCCATCTACGAGGCGCCCATCGTGCTGCGTGCCGCGACCTCCGCGGCGGCGCGCCTCTTCTTGCCGGGCGGTCGCGCGAGCGACGTGGTGCGGGGGACGTTCGAGCCATCGGCGCCGCGGCCGGCCATCCAGCCCTCCATGAATGTGGCGATGTTTCGTGAAGGTGTAGTTTACAAATACTTCGAGGGAGACTTTCACGCGCTGCCCGACTTCGCGCGCCTCGGCGCGAAGCGGAGCGGAAGGCTGCCGTGGCTCTCGTTCGATCCGGCGTTCCGACCCGAGCGCTTCGCCGTCGTCTACGACGCCTGGATCGTGGTTCCCGAAGACGGCGTCGTTCGCTTCGTCGCGCGGGCCGACGACGGCGTCCGGGTCGAGGTCGACGGCGTGCGGGTCGTCGACGACGATGGCGAGCATGCGCCGCGTGACGCCGACGGAGAGATCGCGCTCGAGCGCGGGCCGCATACGGTGCGCGTCGCGTACTTCCAGGGCGGTCAGGGCAAGGAGCTCGCGCTGGCGTGCGAGGGACCTCGGTTGCCACTCGCTCGCTGCCCGCTCGTCAGCCCCTGATTCAAGGGGTGAACACGAGGAAGAAGCGTCCCTCGGGGGTGATCTGCTCCGCGCTCGAGATCGCGACGCCGAGGCCGGAAGCGACGACCCGACTCACGGAGTAGCGCACCGAAGCAGCGAGGCGGAGGCCGGCCTGTCCGTCGAAGACGAGGTGGCCGCCGATACGCACGTCGGCGTCCCAGTCGCGTAACCTTCCCCGTCGACTCTCGTCGGTCCCGCGGCGGCGACGCGCGAAACGGCCGACAACATCAGGCCTCCCCGGCCGAGCACGAGCACCGAGCGTCTCCCCGTCTTGGGGGGCGCCATGAGCAAGCGCGGTGCCCGCGATGCGAGTGAATATGACACCGCAGGCCACGTCCCGACGCGCGGCGCAGCATGATCACGAAGGCGCGGACCCGGGCCAAAGATTCACACGTGGCGCGCGTGGGTCACACGCTACGCTGACCTTCAGCGCATGGCTCTCGTTGGACTCACGCAGCGTTGTGTGGTGATGGCGGCCTTCGCGACGATCGCGCTCGCATCGTGCAAGCACCACGACGACCCGCCTCCGCAGCAGCCGTATCCGTACGGCTACCCCTACCCGCAGCAGCAGCAGGCGCCCTATGCGCCGCCGCCCGGCTACTCCCCGCAGCAGAACGCCTATCCCGCGCCGCCGCCGATGACGCCTGCGTTCGGCTTCTTCTGTCAAACGGACGTCGATCTGCAGTGCGCCTATGGGCGCTGCATCGGGGGTCGATGCGGCGGGTGCACCGACGTGAGTCAGTGCAAGCGAAACACGATCTGCGCCGCGTCACCCGTCGGCGGCACGTGCTGGCCAGACATGCGGAGCAATCCTCCTGCTCCACCTCCACCTCCCGCACCGGCTCCTGCTCTTCCGCCGCCGACTCCAGGGCCGACGCCGACGCCGACGCAGCCGCCGCCGGTCACGCCGCCTCCGTCGTCGTCCGATCCCTTCGCGTCGGCGCGCCAGTCATGTGTCGATCGCATCAACCAGTATCGCACGCGCGTACGGATGGGCCCGCTCGCGCGTGATGCTTCGACCGAAGGTTGCGACGACGAGGAATCGCGCCTCGATTCCAGCTCGAACCGTGCGCACGGCAGCTTTGGCAAGTGCGGGGAGCGCGCGCAGAACGCATGCCCGAACTATCCCGGCGCCTCCGTCGAGGATGTCCTCACCAAGTGCCTTCAGCAGATGTTCGACGAGGGCCCGGGCGGCGGTCACTACGACAACATGACGAGCTCGAAGTACAGCCGCGCCTCGTGTGGCTTCGTCTCACTGCCCGGCGGCCGCATCTGGACCGTCCAGAATTTCTTCAAGTAGCTCGAGCCGAGCTACTTCGAGACCTCGGCGAGCAGCTGGTTTGCGACCGTCTCGCTCACGAGGAGCGGGGAGACACCGAAGCTCTTCGAGACCACTCCCTGATCGAACAGAAAGCGGCGCAGCACGTCGCGCGGGTATTCCTCGAGCGGAAGCCCATGCGCCTCGGCGACCTTTCCGTCGGCCGCGCGAAGGTGGTGGGCGCGCGCGCCGTCACCGCGCAGCGAGTGGCACTGGAGGCACCCCTGCTCGTTCGTGAGCGTGGTGCCGAGGAGCTTCGGAACCACGCGCGCGATCGCGAGCGGGTCCTTGTTCGTTACCCGGAAGCTCGATGTGGTGAGCGCCATGTTGGCGAGCGTGGTCACGCGAAAGGGGCTCGCGGCCTTGTCGTCGCTCTCCGTGTGCGGCACGTAGAGGAACGCTCCGATCGAGCGGACCATCAACGGGCGTGGCTCCGTCTCCGGCTTCCACGAATACGTGCGGTGCACGTTGTACGTGACGAACATCCGAAAGAGATTCCGGTCGTCGTCGATGCCGATGACGATCGCCGGCTTTTTAAGGTCGATTTCGCTGCGCCGAAGCACGACCTTCTCGCCGCGTGCGTTCGTCACCTCGACCCAGCCGCCGCTACCGAGCTCGGGATGCGCATGCAGGTAATCCGAAAGATCGATCGTGTCGTAAGTCGCGAGCGGCCACGGCTCGAGGTCGCGGAACATCTCGCCGTAGACGCTGCGGAGCATGGCGCGGAAGGGTGGGTCGACCGGTCGGCGAACGACGAGGTGCTCGTCCTTCCAGAACGACTCGCTCGAGATCGGCGCCTTTTTGCCCCACATATCGCTGAGGGCCCACGCGCTCTCCGCTCCTCCGGGGGCCGGCTCGCCGCGCACGAACGCAGCGACGAGGTCGCCGACGTCGTTGTGCTCACCGGAGAGATTCGTGAGCGAGCGCGGATTCCGCGACGACGCGTGGTAGCCGTGCACGGCTTTCGCGCCCACGCGCTCGAGCGCGCGCACGAGCGCGCGTGAGCTCTGCGCCGAGACGGGCGAGTCGCCCGCGGAGACGACCATGAACGGAGGAGCGTCGGCGCGCGCCATGGGCTGCTGCTCGTAGACGCAGTTCATCGCGATGACGCCGCGAAGCTTCGCGGGCTCGAGGCCGAAGTGGGGGTCGAGCGCGAGCTGCGTCACGAGCGAAGCACCGAGCTCGTCACCCGCGAGCACGGGCTCGGCGAGGAGCCCATACGCCTTCGCGCTGCCCGCGAGCTCCTTGATGGCTCCGGCCACGACCTCGACCTGCCCGGGAAACGGATGCGCATCGCTGACACCGAACGAGACGACCGCGACGGCGATGCCTCGCCGCTGGAGTGCGTCGGCGATGCCCGCCCCGGCCCGCTCCTTGTCGTCTGGTGCGGGCCATCCACGCTCGTGCGCGAACACGAGCCACGGCGCAGGTTTGTCGCCAGGGACCGGCAGATGAAGATCGACGTGGACGTCGTCGCGAGCCACGACGTCGTGGATCACACTCGCGCGCGGAGGTGTCGCGAGCGTCATCCCCGGCGAATGCGGAGTATGCGGGGCGCCTGCCCCAGCGCAGGCGGAAGCGCCGATGACCACCAGGGAGAAGAGCGCGCGCTTCACGCGGTCACACGTCGGAGCTCAGGAAGGCGGTTCTTCTCAGAACCAGGTCCAGGGCTTGTACCAGACGCCCTCGGCCTTCGCGGGCGCTGCGGCCGGTGCTGCCGCGGGAGCCGCCGCAGAAGCAGGAGCCGCAGCCGGTACGGCCGACGCCGCCACCGGCGTGATCGCCTTCGCCAAAACGACCGGGGAAGCGGGCTGGAGCGCGATTGCCGGAGCCGCGACGACCGCGCCGACCTTGCCGGCGGGGCAGCCGTTCGTCTTCGGGTCGGCCGTCTTCACGCCGGCGACGTCCGCACATGCGTCGATCGTGTCGGGAACGCCGTCATGATCGCGATCGGAGGCGCCGGCTGGCGCACCCCACGGGTTGTTCGGGCAGCCGTTGGTGGCGACCTCGGTCGTCTTCACGCCCGGGGTGTCGGGACAGGCGTCGATGCTGTCCGGAACCTGATCCTTGTCGCGGTCGGAGGCGCCGGCTGGCGCACCCCACGGGTTGTTCGGGCAGCCGTTGGTCTTCGGCTCGGTCGTCCTCACGCCCGGGGTGTCGGGACAGGCGTCGATGCTGTCCGGAACCTGGTCCTTGTCGCGGTCGGAGGGGCCGGCGGGACAGCCGTTCTTGTGCGGATCGTCGGATTTGACGCCCGGGGTGTCGGGGCACATGTCGAGGCTGTCGGGGATGCCGTCCTTGTCGCGATCCGGAGCGCCCCACGGGCCGTTCGCGGACGCGGGCGCGGGCGCGGGCGCGGGCGCAGGCGCGGGGCAGCCGTTCTTGTGCATGTCGTCCGACTTCACGCCGACCTGGTCGGGGCACGCGTCGATGCTGTCGGGGATGCCGTCGTGATCGCGATCGGAGGCGCCCGCGGGCGCACCCCACGGGTTGTTCGGGCAACCGTTGGTCTTTGCTTCGTTCGTCTTGACGCCCTTCACGTCTGGGCAGGCGTCGACGTCGTCGGGGATCCCGTCGCCGTCCTTGTCGGAATACGCGCTCGCCTGACGCGGCAACGCCACGACGGCTAGACCAAAAACAACGACCGCGAAGACTCCCAGACGCGAACGATTCGAGCTCATCAACCCTCCCGAAAACCCAAGGGGTGCCGCAGGACCGGTCGGATAGACGAGCTTGCCTATCCTCCATTCACCCATGCCGATGATACACGCGCCGTCGACCGAGGCGACTCCGTGGAGAAGCCAGAAAGGCCGCAACTTCGCGTCTTACGGGTGCGACAGGGTGGGTACGACGGACGCGTCGGAGGGCGGCGGGGGCGCGATTGACGCGTTCGCGCCTGCTGCGGCTCGTCGTGCCCGGAGCGTGCGGCGGATCACGAGCTCGACGTCCTCGGGATCCACCGGCTTCACGAGGAACGCATCCGCACCGATCGCCGAGAGGCGCTTCCACTCGCTCGGACCACCTGCGGCGGTGAGCACGATGATGGGTGTGTAGTGCGCGCTCTGGATGTTGCGGAGCAGGCCCGTGAGCTTGGTCCCGTCCATCTCGGGCATCTCCAGGTCGACGAGGACCACCGAGTACGGTCGCTCGCAGAATGCCTCGAGCGCGGTAGCTCCGTCGCCGGCCTGGTCGATGACCGATCGCGGGAAGCGAGCGACGAGCGACGTGACGAGGATCCCGCGCCAGTCCGGATCGTCGTCGACGACGAGGATGCGCGTCGGGTCGGCGGTGCCGCGGTGAGCAGCGAGGAGCGCGTCGCGGAAGTCGCCCGCGCTCAGGTATCGCTCGTCGACGTCCTTCGCGAGCGCTTTCAGGATCACTTCGTCGTAGGCCGCAGGCAGGTCCGGGCGCCGCTGGCTCGGCGGCACCGGCACCTGGAGCACGTGCTGCGTGAGCACGTTCATGTCCGAGGCACCGACGAACGGAGGTCGCCCGACGAGGAGCTCGTACGCGACACAGCCAAGGGCGTAGACGTCTCGCGCCTGCTCGCGAAAGGTCTCTTCGCCGAACGCCGCCTCGGGCGCCATGTACGCGGCCGTGCCGACGAGCTGACCCGGGGCCTCACCAGGCTCCGGCGTGCGTGCAACACCGAAGTCACCGACGGCGACGCGGAACGCCTTGTCGATGAGCAGGTTCGACGGCTTCAGATCGCGATGGATCGTGCCGGTGGCGTGGATGGCATCGACGCCCGCGCAGGCTTGCGCCACGATCTTCACGACGTCGTCGACGCTGGGCAGAACGCCTTCACCGTGGCCGTGTTGCCACTGCTCGGCGGTCTGCCCGTCGACGTACTCCATCACGAAGTAGGGCGTCGTTCCGTGCTCGCCGAAGGCGTAGACGGCAAGCACATTGGGATGGGACAGGCGCGCCATCGCGCGCGCCTCCTCGGCGAAGAGATCCTTCAGCAGCGGCAAGCTGGTCATCGACGACTTGACGAACTTGATCGCGACGC
>JAYSXP010000162.1:0-16654 GCA_043717125.1 Polyangiaceae bacterium
ATCATGCGCGGCTGTGCGGCTCCGCAACTGCTCGGAATCGCAACGGTTCGGCCCATTGTCCTACATCGTACTACTTTTCGTTTGCCCGAGGTCATTCTCGCGGTAGAGACCCGCCCATGAAGCTCTCCCGTCGCCTCACGCTTATGTTCGCCTCGCTTGCCGTTGGTTCCTTCGCCCTCGCGGGCTGCGCCGCCGACACGACCGACCCCACCAACGCCGACGGCGCCGAGGACACGGACGTCTCGCAGGACGAGCTCAACTCGAAGTCCGCGCAGTTCGTCGGCTCGTACAGCTGGCGTGCGTCGGACTCCGTCGAGTTCGTCGACTTCCAGCAGCTCGCGCTCAAGGGCGACGGCACCTACACCGCGAAGGTCGACTCCGGCCTCGTCAACCCCGCCGTCCGCTGCATCGCGTTTCCCTGCACGCTGCCCGAGTCGGGCACGTGGAACGCCGTCAGCTCGGGCGGCAAGCTCAAGATCAAGGTCAACCCGACCGGCGCGCCTCCGTCGCGCAGCTACTTCGCGTCGATCAACCCGCTCTCGCGCACGCTGACGCTCACGCGTTTCGGCCACACGACGAACCTCTTCACCGACGGCAGCAGCTGCGCGAACGTGCGCTGCACGGCGTCCACGCACTGCGAGATGAAGGGCATCAACGGTGGCGCTCTCCCCGTGTGCATCGCGAACGCGGTCCAGGCTGCATGCGTCAAGGGCGGCTGCAGCGGTCAGGTGTGCGCGGACCACTCCGTCATCACGACCTGCGAGATGCGCCCCGAGTACGGCTGCTACCACGCGGCGGCATGCGAGCGTCAGGCCGACGGCGCCTGCGGCTGGACGCAGACGCCCGCGCTCACGTCGTGCATCTCGAACGCGCACATGTGACCGCGCCGGCCCGCGCTGTAGAGGGCCGAGGTCGAGCGCAGCAGCCGTGACGCGGCCGAGCTTCAAGGGCCCGTACCCCGTTCGTCGCGCAGGACACCGTGGTCCTCGAGTCCGGTGGCCCGCTCGGCGCGTGGCAGAACGAGGAGATCGATCTCGCGACCGAGTATCGGCGGCACTTCGAGAACAACGATCCGAAGGACGACCTGCCCGACTTCGTCGGCATCGGGCTGATGACCGACGGCGATCAGACGAAGAGCGAGAGCGCCGCCGACTACGGGACGTTCACGCTCGTGCGGTGAGGCTCGCGCGCGGAAGTGGCTTCGCGAGGTTCATCGACGGTCGCAACGTCGGCACGACGTTGCTCCAGACGCGGGTCTGGGACGGCGAGCACGAGCTCATGTGGCAACGGCCGGACGGATCATTCACGCGACGCAAGTACACCTTCAAGTGCGGCCACCGCTTGACGCTCATGCTCTACGCGGATCGCGACCCCTCAGTTGCCGAGCGACGCTTGGTGAGCCTCGAGGACGCGCGGCGGCGCGGAGTGGCACGGTAGTCGCGCAGCTCAGCGGTTCGCTTCGGGCAGCGAGGCGGGGGTGATCGGCGGCGCCTCGGGGAGCGCGGACGGGGAGACGATGGGGATCGCGGTTGCGGCCGGGTGCAGGGGCGGGGCTGGGGCGGCGGTTGGGGACGCGCTCGCGTTCCTGCTCAGGATGTAGCCGGCGTAGCCCGCGCCCAGCATGATCGCGATGGCGGCGAGCGCTGCGAACGCGAAGCGGCGAAGTGGGCGGAGCTCCGGGAGCGCGCTCGCGGAGGGAGGCGGAGCAAGCGCGAGTGCCATCTCGGGGCTCACGACCGGCGGCATCTCGAGCGGCGAGGTGATCGGCGCGAGGCCCAGATTGGCCGACGTCTGGTCGTTGGTCATCAACATCGTCGGGAGGACGACCTCGTCCTCGTCGTCGAAGTCGACCAGCGCGGGGAGCCCGGCGGCGAGCTCGATGCGCGCGGCGTCCGTTCCCTCGTGCACCGCGGTCATGAGGCGCTCCATCGCCGCCTCGGTGGTCTTCGTGTGCAGGGCCGACGAGATCGCCGCGGTCGTCTCGCGCTGCGCACGCGCGAGCGCGGCGTCGTCGAGCTTGTCGAGGACGTTCGGGATGTTGCCGAGACCCTGGCGCTCGCGATGCTGCCGGACGCGCTCGGCCGTCTCGCGGCGCTCACGACGCCTCGCGAGGCGCGCGAACTGATCGGGCGGCCAGCTCGCGAAGGACCCGATCTTCTCGGTGAGATCGTCGACCGAAGCAGGACGCTCCTCAGGGTCGATCGAAAGGCACGCCTCGACGACGGACGCGAGGCTCCGCGGCGCGCTGTCTTCGGGGAGGCGCGCGTTGCTGCGAGGTGGGATCTTCCCCACGAGCATCGTGTAGAGGAGCGCACCGAGCGCCCAGATGTCGGAGCGAACGTCGACGAGGCGAGGTGCGCCGCCCACGCGATCGGGCTCGATGAAGGAAGCTGCTTGCACGGCGCCGCTCTCGTCGACGTCGGACGTGAGCGTGAAGATCTCGATCTCGCGCGGGCCGCCCTCCGGCGTGAACGCGAGGCGGACGGAGCCGAGCCCGAGCTGACCGTGAACGATGCCGTTCTCGTGCGCAGGGGCGAGGGCGTCGCAGATGTCGAGCACGGCCTCGACGGCATGCGGAGTCGAGAGGACGCCGCGCTCGCGGAGGAGCGTCGCGAGACTCCGCTTCGTCCTGCGCTTCCGCGGCTGCCCGAGCGAGCCGTCCAGAGGTTGCGAGGGCGACGAACCGAGGGACATGCGGGCGGCGAAAGCTAGCACCGCCCGGCCAAAGTGCACGCGGGCGCGAAAGACGCTGAAAATCCGCCAAAATCGGGCGGATCAGATGCGCTCGAGGCGGACGCCGGGGTCGAGCCGGCGCAGGTCGTCGACGTCGCTCGTCACGATGACCGCTCTTTCGCGCCGCGCAACGAGGACGACGGACGCGTCGATCACATCGGAGGTGCTGGCGCGCCCGCAGAGAACCCCTGCCGCTTCAGCGAGAATCTGGTCGAGCGACGGCACGCGCGTCGTCGGCCCTTTCATGAGTGCACGAATCGGCGCCTGACGCGCAGCACCTCTCCAGACCTGGCCCAGAACGCCCGCCGGGATCGTAAGCGGGGCGCCTGTCCGGAGCACCTCGCGAACGAGCGCGCGCATCCGCGCATCGCCTCGCTCGAACGCGATGAGGGCACCCGCGTCTAGGACGACCGCTTGAGGACGCGCTTTGCCCATGTCTTCGCCGCCTTGCTCGGTTCGCCGTACTCAGCATCCATCCCGTCGAGGATTGCCGTGAGCTCGTCGCGTCGAAGCTTCTCGTCGACCGCCTCGCTGATGAACGAGCTCAGGGACTTCGCGCGGCCGGCAGCGACCTCTCTCTTCGCGAGCCGAAGAACCTCGGCCGGCATACTCAGAGCGACCTTCGCAGCGTTCATACTTTCATACTACCGCAGCAATCCTCAACGGCAAACGTTTGCCTCAGCCTCCCCGAAGGTCGCTCAGGCGGCGGTGCGCCGGGACGAGGCTGCCGTGTCGAGGATGGCCAGGCAGCCCTCGAGCGAGTCGCAGGTGTTCAGCTGCTGGCGGAGGGCCGAGGCCCCGCGCATTCCGGCGAGATAGCCGCTGAGATGGCGGCGCGTGCAGCGTACGCCGTAGGGCTCGGTGCGCTCCTCGACGTTGGCGCGGAGGTGCGCGCGGCACAGATCGAGGCGCTCCTCGTCGGTCGGCGGCGCGACGGTCTTGCCCTCGCGGAGGAGCGCGTGGACTTCGCGGAAGATCCACGGGTGCTCGATGGCGCGTCGACCGATCATGACGCCGGCGCAGCCCGTCGTGTCGAGAGCGCGCTTCGCGTCCTCGGCGGACTTCACGTCGCCGTTGACGATGACGGGGATCGACACCACCTCGCGAGCCTTCGCCGCCCACGTCCAGTCGGCGGCGCCGGAATGGCCCATGTTCGCCGTGCGGCAGTGGATGGTGAGCGCGGCGACGCCCGCGTCCTCGAGGCGACGTGCGAGATCGACGATCGGCATGTGCGACTCGGGGCCGAGGCCGATGCGCGTCTTCACCGTCACGGGAATCTTGACGCTCGAGACGACCATCTTGGCCATCGCGACCATGGCCGCGGGCTCGCGGAGCCAGCCGGCGCCCGCGCCGCGCCCGCAGATCTTCGGGACCCAGCAGCCGCAGTTGATGTCGAGGAAGAGCGGCTCGGCCTCCTCGGCGAAGCGCGCGGCCTCGGCGAGGCGCTCGGGGTCGGCGCCGTAGATCTGGATGGCGGTGAGCGTGTCGTCCTCGGCAAGACGGATCTTCCGCTTCGCGTTGCGACAGCCGCGGAGGAGCCCCTCGACGTTCACGAACTCGGTCATGCCGATCTCGTTGCCGAGGCCGCGGCAGAGCCGACGAAAGACCACGTCCGTCACGTCCTCCATCGGGGCGAGGATGACGGGTTTCGCAGCGTAGAGCTCTCGGAGGCGGGCGAAGTTCGGGTGCACGACGCGGCCTACTTAGCTCATTTCCCCCGCCCGTGCATGCCGGGCCGGGAAACCGCTTCGCGCTGCGTTCAAGGCCCGAAGAAAATGGGGTTCGAGAAGGCGAACGCCTTCCTCCCCGGGTGCAGCGGAGCGAGGTCGGGGGCGTCGGATTTGGCGTGGAAAGCGACCCAGTGGCGGGGCTTGCTCTGGGCCGGAGGCTGCACGTCGATCGTGACCTCGTACTTCTTGCCGGGGCCGGGGCCGGCGCTCGCCACGAGCGGCAACGTCTGCGTCGTGAGACCGTCGACGATCACCTCGAGCGAGGAGGCGGCGAGCCAACCCGGACATTGCACGGTGACCTTGTACGCGCCGCTCGTCGTCATGCCGCCGGGACCGATGTTGCCGGGGCCGACGACGCTCATCATGAGGCCGCCGCTGATCGTCGCCGCGCCGACGCGGAGGACGTCGCGGACGATCTCCGCGGAGAGCTTGGTCGGATCGTCGTGACCGAAGCCGAGGCACGTGCGCGGCCAGCCGACGGGGCTCGAGCGTTCGTGGTGACTGTCGGAGGCGCCCGTCGCCCAGTAGGTCTTGCCGGTGTTGAGGAGCGCGAACCAGTCGGCAGCGGCCGTCGTGCGAACCTCCTCGAAGTCGTTGCCGCTGAAGACCTCGAGCGCGGTGAACTCGTCGCTCCACAGTTCGTCCGAGCCCTTCGCGGACGCGCGATCGAAGGAGGATGCGCTGAAGTATCCCTGGAACCCCGCGGACGTCGGATGGTTGACGATGAGCACGGGCTTCTCGTCGCGCGCGTTGATGCTGCGGAAGAACTCGGGGGGCTTCTTGCCGACCCACGCCGCGGCGCCGTTGTTCACCGCGTCCGCGTTCGGGCGGATCGGGATGATGCCGAAGTGGCCCCAGCTGAACGTCGTCAGCTCCTCGGACGGAAAGCCGTACGCCCACTTGGTGAGGCCGAGCCGCTGGATGATCGGCTGGAAATCGATGATCCATTCGTGCTCGCTCGACACCGGGACCTCGAGGCCGTCGGCGATCGCGCCGCGTACCTTGAGCTCGGGCTCGTCGTCCGAGTCGGCGGAGAAGTGCGAATGGATGTGGAAGTCGGCGCACATCACGCCGGTCGAGTCGACCGAGTGTAGGAGTGACGCGTTGAGCGTGGTGGTCGTGCCTTCGGTCGCCGTCGCGGGTGAATCGAAGAGCTCGTACTCGTAGCCGCGCGTGACGACGACGCGGTACTGGCCGGGAGGGACGGGCAGCAGCGACGTACCGGTGATCGCGAAGTCGGCCCAGAGGCGGCCATTGCTGTCCGCGTCCTTGATGCCGAACGCCGCGGGCGCGGCCACGGGCGGCGACGACGGAATGATCTGCACGCGCGCCGGGAGCGGCTCGCTCGTGGTGGCGTCCTTGACGATCACCTCGAGGGTCGCGCGCTTCGGGAGCGCGAGATCGACCGTTGCGGCGGCGGCGGGGGCGGGAGTCGCGGCCGGGATGACCCAGCCCTTCAGCGTCGGCGTGAGGAGCGCGTCGCCGGGCGGTACGTGGAGCACGTAGCCGCCGTTGGCGTCGGTCACGGCGCGAGAGAGGTAGCGACCGTCCGCCGCCGTCGCATGCACGAGCGCATCGGCGAGCGGTCCTCCCCCGGTCTCCTTCAGCGTGCCTCGGACCTCGCGCCACGCGGCCTCGGCGTAGGTGGCCCGCTTCGCCTCGAGGAGGCCGTCGATGCCGGGCGCGCCCACGACCATCTCCGCGTAGTCGACGCTCTTCGTGGCGCACGCGTCGAGGGCGAGTCCCTTGAGGCTGTAGAGCTGGAAGCCCGAGATGCCTATCTCTGCGCGGAGCGGCTTGCCGATCGCGCGCACGAGGAAGGCCGATTTGCGCGAATCGAACGCAACCCATTCCGACTCACCTTTCGGATCGTCGAAGCCGCGGCTCTCGGTGAAGACCTGGCTGCGATTGGCCTGGAAGAAGCCGAAGTATTGCTTGTTCGTGAAGTCCACCGGGTCGGTGCGGGTGTTCACGAGGTTGTAGCGCAGGGTCAGGCGCGAGGAGCCCGGCTCGAGGACGTAGTCGAGCGCGGCGGGAAAGCCGTACTCGTCGGGGATGAGCCCTGCGAACGTGTCGAGGAACGGCACGTTCGCGAGCTTGCCGGAGACGCGGACGATCGCCGCCTTGCCGTCGGCGCCGTCGGCGAGGACGCTCACCTTCTCGGGCTGGACCGTCTGCCGGGCCAGCATGATGAGCGTCTCGTTGTACTGGGAGACCCCGGTGGGCCGCCCGTCGTCGCCGACGGTCTCGAGGCTGAGGATGTCGCCGCCGAGCGGGTTGTAGCCGTCGCTCTCACCTTCGGCTTCGATGTAGACTGCAATCTTATCGTTCGCGAGGACGAAGTCGTTCACGCGGACCTTGTTGCGGGCGTTGTCGGGCTGGACGATCTGCGACGGATCGTGGATGCGACCGGCGCGTGCCTGGCCCGCCGCCTTGGCGCCGAAGGGGTCGCCCGAGCCGTCACCGCCGTTCGGGAAGCGGAACGCCTCGAGGTTTCCCTCGCAGACCGGACCTGCCGCGTCGGAGTCGGTGCCGGACGACGACCCGCCGTCGGAAGAGCAAGCAAAGACGGCGGTGCACGTGACCACGACCGCGGCGAGGAACAGCCCGCGAAGCTTCATGACCGGGAATGTTATACCTTTGGAGAGCGGCCTGCCGGCTGCAGGGGACGAGGGAGGCGATGAAGAACATTCGCCGGAAGCCATTCGACATCAAGAGCGTGCGCCTCTCGCCGGAGGAGGGTTTCGTGCTGTCGCGGCTCGATTCTCCGCTCTCGGCCGAGGAACTCGTCTCGCTGACGGGCCTCGAGGAGGCGCGTATCGCCGAGATCGTCGAGGCGCTCGCGACCCAGGGCGTGATCGATCTCGACCGCGACGGTGGGGGTCCGGCGGCGCCGCCGGAGCTCGACAAAATGCCGGACAACGCGCCCGAGCTCGAGGAGGTCAAAGACCACGAGGCCATCCCCGAAGACTCCCAGTCCGAGCGCAACATCCTCGCGGCCGCTTCGGTGGCCGGCGCCAACGTCACCGCAGAGGGCGAGGAGCCCGCCGACGAGAGCGAATCTCCGGAGGAAGCCGCGACGCGCGTGGCTGGCGACCGCGAGTACAAGACGCTCTACGAGACGGTGTACCACCCGATGGGCCGCGACGAGCGCGTCGCCGCCGGCTCGACCGTCACCGACCCGGATCTGCTCGCGCTCTGTCTCGACCCGGAGCCGCAGGTCATTCACGCGGTGCTCTCGAACCCGAAGGCGGGCCTCACGCACGCGCGGACGATTGCATTTTACCACAGGACCCCGGCCGGTCTCGAGCTGGTCGGTCGCCGGACGGAGTACCTCAAGGACGCGCAGGTGCAGCGGCGCCTGCTCGCGAACACGCAGCTCTCCGGGTCGCTCCTTCGCAAGATGGTCAACCCGAAGCTGTTGATGGACGTCTACAAGATCGCCGTCAACCGCGAGATCCCCGAGCGCTCCCGCGTGATGAGCCGCGAGCTCCTGCAGAAGAAGTTCATGCTCGGCTCGGGTGACGAGCGCGCGGCGCTCCTCATCAAGACCGAGGGCCGCTGCCTCATCTTGCTCGTCAACTGCGCGCTCGACGCGCGTACGACGCAGGTCCTGACGTCGAAGACGAGCTTCACGCTCCTCTTCATCCAGAACCTCGCGCGCTGGTCGGCCACGCCGCCGGCGCTGCTCACACACCTCCTGAAGCAGCCGGTCGTTCGCATGAACATCGGCCTCCGCAAGATGGTGTTGAAGCACCCGAATGTCCCGTCGGAGACGAAGCGCAAATACTCCTGAGCTCCGTGTGGGAGCTCGTTCGCTCTACGAGAGCGGCAAGAACCTCAATGACGTTCGGGAGCAGGGCCGAGGGACTCGAGGATCGCGACGAACTCGGGCGGAGGCATGAAGCGAAGCGCGTCGTCGGTGCGCTCGCACGGCAGCCGCACGAGCAGGTCGTCCGTGTCGTGGTCGTCCGGTGGTAGCCAATAGAGGTCCGGGCTGATGGAGCCGGGTCCCTCGGCGAACATGTTCGCGGCCGTGACGAGCATCGTCTGGATCGCAGCGACGACGCGCAGATCGTCGATCGGGTGGTAGATGACCACGTGCCGGTGTGGAATGGCGATGACAGCGCCGTACTCGCCCTGGAAGCCGCCGGTGCCGACGAGGCTCTCGTTCATCAAGTAGTCCTCGAGGAACAGCGCGTGCGACGCCGCGAAGAACGTGCGTTCGCCGTCGAGGACCACGACCGACGTGGCGGCGCCGACCGCGATCTTTTTCACGCCGAGCAGGCCCTCGTTGCGAACGTTGTCGAGCGCCGTCTCGTAGAGCTCCTCGTCCTCGACGTCCCAGGTCGCGCGATCGCCCATCTTCACGGAGATGACCGTGTCGGGAAGGTCGAACGTGAGCACCGCGACGAGGCCGTCCGCGACGCGCCACGTGACGAGCGGCACCGCCGGTGGAAGATTCTCCTCGCGATACAGCCGGAGCTTCACCTTCGCGCGTGCGAGGCTCCAATCCTTCGCGAGCTCTTCGGCCGTGGTTCCGTCCTTCACGTCGAAGGCGACGTCGAAGTGGTGACGGATGGCCTCGGCCCACGCATCGCGCGGGCGGCTGCGGCAGATCTGCGCGAGGTTCTGAAGGCCGAGGACGTTCGGGACCGGGCCCGGAATCTCGACGTTGACGCACCCGGCGTCGACGTCGATGCGATGCGTGATACCGCGACCTTCGAGGTCGGCGGCGAGCGTGGTGATGAACCACGCCCACTCCTCGGCCGCGAACATCGCCGCCCACTCCGGGACCTTTCCCGCGGTATCTCCGTTGCCGCTCGTCATCGGCTCTCCTGACCGGCAACGCTCCAGCGCGCCGAGAGGACGAAGCGACGGAGCTTCATCCACAGCTGACGCACGAGCGACGTGCTCATGCTCTCGTAACCCCACATCCAGAACTCGACCTTCTCATCGGGGACGCCCCATTCGGCGGCATACGCACGGATCACGCGGCGCTCGCTCTCGTCGGGCATGCCGTCGACGCTCGCGGTCTCGCACATCAGCTGCACGACCATCTCGCGTCGCTCCTTAGGGACGAGGTGAGCGACCTCGGACGGAGGATGCACGCGGAACTCGTCCTCGCGCAGCGGCGCGAGCCCCTCGCTCTCGAGGAAACGATCGATGAGCGCCCGCTCGGCGGGATGAATTTCGCCGTCGGCGGCGATCACCGAGACGAGCGGGTAGACGATCGCGCGCGGCGGCGCGGACGTCGGAGGCGGCAGGAAAGGCGGCAGAACGTCGCCGCCTGCCGGCTGAACCCCGGCCGACGTGAGCGTCGCCTTCGGATCGGCATGGGACAGCGACGGGGACGGGACCAAGATGCGGTTGCGCGGCGCGAGCGGGACCGCGAGCGGGTCGGTCGCTGCGCTGGTGAACACCGACTGGGCTTCCTTGTCGCGACCGCCCGTCGTCCGCACGCCCATGTTCGCGAAGGGATCGGCGACGACCTCGAGCGGCTCGCCGCGGTTGATCCGTTGCACGAGCGACGCGAGACCCGGATCACAGAAGACGGCTTCGGCAAGGGCTTCGCGCGAGGCCCACTCCTCGCGTGCGGCCCAGGCGTCGAGCGCCGCGACGAGCGCGGCCTCCGAGCCAAGGGAGGCCGCGGGCGAAACGAGCGTCGAGGTCGCCGTGGCTCCGCACTTGCCGCAGCGACGATCGTCGAGCGCGCGCGGGCCGAGCTCGGTCACGCACGCCGGGCAACGGTTGGCCGGGACCTCGCGCATGTCGCGGGCGGTCGGCCGGTCGAAGCTGCCTTCGTGCTGGATGCCGCACAGCTTGCAGCGCGACGTTGCCGGGACCCCGAAGCGACATGCCGGAACCATCGCGTCGTAGAGCTCGATGACTCCGGCCTCCAGCCCGCACGTCGTGCAGTCTGCGCTGAGCTCGACGGGTGCGGGACCAGCGGCCATGATGCCCGTCTATCTTATCCACAAATCAAGGAGTCTTGCCTTCCTCGAGCCTCACGATGTCGTGGAACTTGTCGAAGTCGATGACACGCGTGCCGTCGTCGCTCACCGAGAGGATGTCGGCGAAACGTGCATTGTGCACGATGTCGTCGAGCTGGTAGCGGAAGCGTGTGTGGATCGTCTGCGCGAGCGTCTCGTCGAGGCCGGTGAGGCTCACGAAGACCTCCGCGTTCGTCGCACGTAGCTTCTCCATCACCGCGGGGCCGCCGTAGAAGGGACTGTCGGCGTCGATGGGGTGCATCGCCGTCCACGTGAGGATGAACATCGGGTTGTGGTCGCGAACCAGCTTGACCTGCGTCGGGCGGCGGAGCGTCTCCCCCTCGGCGGTGGTCTCCGTGAGAAGCACCATGACGCGGAGTTGCGCCTCGACGATCTGGTTACGCCGCCAGTTCGCGAGACGGAACTGGAGGTGCGGGATGCCGTCGCGCATCGCGATGACCATCTTTTCCGAAAAGAGGACCTTCGCCGTCGGCCGCGCGAGCCGTGCGAACGTGACGCCCGTGATCGATGCGCTCGCGAGGATCCCGGCGAGCGCCTCGACGGTGACGATGGTGTGGCCCCAGAAGCTTTGTGGCGCCATCACGCCGTAGCCGATCGTCGCGAACGTCTGCACGCTGAAGAAGAAGCAATCCGCGTAGCTCGACGCGTTCGCCACCGAGCCCCGCGCGAGCCAGAACGCGAGGCCGAAGATCATGTTCGTCGCCACGTAGGCGACGGTGACCCAGCCAAAGAACGCCGGCCACGTGAGCGTGAGGATCCAGTGATAGAGGTCCTCGTGCGGCGCGAGGCGCTGCCCGATCGCCTTGATCGTCGGAAGGCTCTTCTTGGCGTCGCCGATCTTGACCTGGCGACGCGTGTCGCTCGACGCACGAGAGGAGTGGGAGCCGTTCGTCATGGAGCGATGCGGGGCGGGCGCTCGCTGCCGGTCGCGGCGACGCCGAGGAGCGCGAGCGAACGCTCCGCGCGAGAGCGCAAGAAGCTCCGCGGATCACCGAGCATCGCCATGAGCTCAGGGATGAAGCGCCCGTCCTCGGGGGCGTTCTCGGCGATGACCGCGCGGACCTGGTGATTGCCCGCGCGGAGCCCCTCGATGAGGACGTCGTTGCCCTCGGGGCGGTTCATCTTCGCGAGCGCGCGGACGAACGCGACGAGGTTGCTCGGCGCGTCGTCGTATTCGTACGTCGAGGTCGGTGGTTCGGCGAAGAGTCGAGCGGTCGCTTCGGCGAGGGGCCGCACGGACGAAGGATCTGCGCGCTCGGCGAGGCGCGTCGCCACGTTGTGCCGGAAGATGCCGAGCGGATCGCGAAGTGCCTCGTGCAGCGCGATGAGCCCGCCTCGAGCCTCGAGCTGCTCGACGACGAACGCGTAGTAACGGCGCGTCGCCGGCACCGGGACCTCCCACGCCCCGAAGGCCTCCTCGGCGGCGCGACGCACGCGCTGATCGTCGCGCGTGACGAAGTAGCGGACGGCCTCGTGACCCAGAAAATATGGGTCGGTGTCGTGGCCCCTGCTCGCGCCTCGCGCTGGGCGCAAGCTCGAAAGCTCCTGGAGCGAGCGCAGTGCCCAGGTTCGGCGTCGGGACGTCTCCTCCTGGCGGAAGGCAGGCTCCCAGAGCGCACGCTCGAGGGCGAGGCGAAGCTCGTTCGTTCGAGGGCGAGGGTGCGGGTGCGGATCGAGGGTCGTGGCGCGCACCTTGGCGAGCGCGGTGAGACGCACCATCTCCGCGCCCGGCTCGAGGCCGGTGAGAGCGTCGAGCCGCGCACCCGCACGGGCGCGTGCCTCGGAGTGCGCGGCGCCGATGGCGCCGGCCGCCCAGATCGCCTCGCACGTGGGCGGCTCCTTCGGAGAGGAGAGCAGGCGCTCGAGCGTGGCGAGCGCCGGAAGGTGACGAATGCGACCTAGCGACCACGCGGCGAGCGGGAGGATCGCGCGATACTCCTGGCTCGTCGACTCGAGCACGGCGAGCAGCGCGGGTCCTGCATGCTCGTCGCGGAGCGCACCGAGCGCAGCCACGAGCTCCTTCACGAGCGCGCCGCGCTCGATCCCCTCGCGCCAGCTCGGCATCGGGTTGTCGGCGAGGAGCGCGCGCACGGCGTCGGCCGCCGACCCGGCCTCGAGCGAGACCAGCGCGCGCACCACTGCCGCCTCGAGGAGGCGATAGCGCTGCGGATCGCGCCGGAGAAGTCCCACGAGGGGAGCGACCGCGCGCGGATCGCGGATCGCCGCGAGCATGTCGACCGCGCCGACGTCACCGGTGACGGCGCGTGCGACGAGGCTGGGCACCGCAGAGCTGTCGCCGAGCTCCCCGAGCGCGAGAAGCGCCTCCTCGCGAGGCTCGCTTGTGGCCAGCGGATCGGTGGCGGGCGGAAATGCGTCGACGACGCCGACGATGCGCCGCGTGAGCTGAGCGCGAGCGCCGGGCGAGGGCGGCGCGGGCAAGCTCACGGCCTGCGCGGCGCGCGAGGCCATCGCGCGGCGACGCGCGAGGTCGCGTGCAAGCGCCGTGCGCGGCAAGCGCGTGGCGACGAGCGCCTCGGCGAGGAGCGCGGCCGCCTCGCGGACGAGCGCGTCACGGGAGCCCGCTTGCGCTTTGACGATCGCTTCGAGCTCGCTGCCCTCCTTGCGGAAGAACGCCTCGAGGAGCGGCCCGAGAGCGAGCGGCTCGGCGCGGTCGCCTTTGGCGACGTGCATGCGCGTCGCGGAGATCGGCGGGAGCGTGTCCCGCGAGCGGCGCTGCGCGGAGGCGACGGGCGGCTTGGTCCTAGCTGGAGGATGCGGCGGCTCGAACGGACGCGGAGCGAGCTTCCTCGCTGCGCGTCGAACGCCCGCGTCAGTCGCGGTGAGGAGGTCGAGCAGGAGGATGCCGCGCTCGAACGCCGCCCGCACTCCCTCTTGCTCGGCGACGCCCGGTGACGGGAGCCGCGTGCGGAGCTCGTGGATGCGTGAGGCGTCCTCACCGCCCGCGCGGCTCGCGCTCGCGTCGAGCGCGCACGCGAGCGCGAACGTGGACGCATCGCGGAAGGCGAGACGTGGTGCGGCGGGGACCGCATGGTCGAGCGTCGCGATCACGCCGCGCGTGCGGCTGCTCGGTCCGCCGACCACGTAGAGCCAAAGCTCGCCGCTGCGGGTGGCACCGAACGGCACTGTGCCGGCGAGGAAAGCTCCGAGGCGAGCGCGCGGAATGCGCGAAGTCTCGGGCGACGCGCCTGCCTTGTGCTGCGCTGCGGCGAGGAGCGTCGTGAAGGCGTCAGGGGTCAGAGCGTGCGACGCCGTGCGTGATGCAGGGTTGCACTTCGGAATTGCAGGAATGAAGTCCCCGATGGGGCGGGCGCATCCTGACTGGAAGAGCTGGACGAGATCGCGAGGCAGCTCGATCGCGAACGCGGCGCGCGGCTCGCGCACGAGACGGCTGGCGGCGGACGTAAGCGTCCGCTCGCGCGGTGAAACCGCATCCAGTCGCGATATGAACCGCGACCATCCTGCACTGCCGCGACTGCCGAGAAACTGCTCGGGGATCGCTGCGGCGCGAAGCATCCAGCTCGAACGCACGAGGGAGAAAGAATCGGCGCGATGAAGCGTCCGGTCAAGTCACCAGCTTCGTCGGGAGGTGAGAAGTTTCGTTGTACGACACCACCCGCACGGCGCCGGTGTCACGAACGACGACGCGGGTGAGTCCGCAATGACTCGTCGCCATCCGTAGCCACTTCGCGACCGGCGTGTGGAGGGCCCGGCACACGAGGTACCGGATGAGATTGCCGTGGCACACCACCAGCTCCGTTTGTTCGGCGCGGCTGGTGCGAACGATCTTCGCGTAGGCGGCGTCGGCGCGTGCGCGGTCCTCGCGCCGCTCGGAAGCCGGGACCTCGTAGCCCTCTACCTTGGTATAGAGGCCCTCGCGCAGGAGGCCCGTGTGGCGGACGCGCATGGCCCCCAGGTGGCCGGCGACGATCTCGGCGGTCTCCTTCGCCCGGGGCAGCGTGCTCGACCAGATACCATCGAACCGAAACGCCTCGAGGTACTTCGCCGTGAGGCGCGCTTGCTCGCGACCGAGCGGCGTGAGCTCACCACGGGACTCGGCCTCGTACTGACCATGACGCAGGAAGACCAGAGTTCGAGTGCCCAATCACTCCGCCTTCACGGTTGCGACGAAGCGCGCGCGGAGCTCCGGCGTCGGGACGCGGCACGACTCGCTCTTGCCGAACCACCGATAGCGGTTCCGCGCGATCCATCGATACACCACGTCCCGCAGCACGCGCGGGACCACGTAGAACACGAAGGCCCACCGCCACGGCGCCCCGAGATGCGCCGCGATACGGAGCGCCGCCGTCGAGTGCGTGTACGCCTTGCCTTCCTCGATGAGCACGACCGTATCGGGATCGCCGTTGCCGGTCGCGCCGAGCAAGAGCGCCTTGGTGGCGTCCGCGCCCATCGCCTCCGTGAGGCGCTCGCGCGCCAGGTCCGACTGGAGCGGCGCGAACTTCAGGTCGGGCGCTCGCTCGTGATCGATCATGAACTGCACTGCCCCATTGCAGAGGTTGCACTTTCCGTCGAAGAGAACGAGAGAGTCCACAACGCCATCCTAACGCCTATGCCGACTCGACGCTCGCCCCGTTCAGGTCGGCCGCTCGCGATAGCCGGGCGGTGCCACGGCGCGATACATCCGCTCGATCGTCTCCAGCGCCCGGTCGCGCGATACCTCGACCGCCGCCGGTTTCGTTCCCTTCGGCCCTCGTACTCCGATGCGCACCACGTCGTCGCGGTCGTCGATGAAGAACCCGCCGTAGGTCTCCGCGTATCCCATGCGCAGACCGTGCAGCGCCACGCGATAGAGCATCCGCGCTGCCCAGTATCGTGGCACCTCCACCTTGACCTTGCCGACAGCGACCGAGACGAGCGCCGGCGACGCTTGCTCGATGTGCAACGGTTCGTGCTCGCCGGATATGTCGAACGGCAGAGCCCCAGGCTCGCCGTCCTCGTAAGGCGCGAACGACGGCTCACCGGCGGCGCTCCACGAGGCCGGGATCGCATCGGGCTCCCTCTCGCTCGATGCGAAGAGGAGCGCGCGCACGATTCCCGCGCCGTCCAGCGAGGTGCCGGCCGGCACACGTAGGAGATCGCACGATGCATGCGCGCTCCCCGCCGCCGCCTCGAGGACGAGCACCCACCCGCCCTGGGACGGCGCGATCGCGTCAGGGACCTCGAGGAGCACGAGCGTCGTCCGGCCGATGTGCGCGAGCACCCCCGGCTCTCCTCGCGTCGACGCCAGCACCATCGGCGGCGCGGGGCTCACGTAGGCCTTAGCGTCCTGCTCGCGGCCGACCGGTCGCGGCAGCGGCGACCACGTCGGCGGCGTGGGAGTACTTGCACAATACACAAGACTGAGCCCGCACCGGCGCATGCCCGGCGGAAACTCGAACGTGTCATGGGGCGGTCGCAGGCGCCCCGGCCAGTGGAGCAGGCCGTCGGGGTGGAGAACGAGGTCCCCGACGCGATGGTTGTAGCGACCGACGTCCTCTCCGGTCGCCGGGTCGGAGAGGAACGTCCGCAGCGGGAAGCGATCGATCAGCTCGTCGCCGGTCGGAAGCGCGAGCGCATACTCGTCGCTCAGATTGATGTGGTTGAAGTACAGCGGCTCGGACGCGGTGGTCACCTCGAGCTGCACGCCGTCAACGGTCGCGCACACCGCCAGGTGATGCTCGTACCGCGCGGGTCGCGCCATGAGCTCACGCAGGTTGGTACGCTCGATTCCGCCCGGCAGCTCCGGCCGCCCGGCGCGCGGAAAGACCCAGCTCCGCGCCGCCGGATGCCGTTCGGGCTCCGCCTCCGCCGCTTCTCCGCGGTTCGCGACGCCCCCGTTGTCGCTCCAGCGCAGCGCCGCGAGCGCCACGCGACGTCCGAGGTGCTCGGCCGTCTTCACGTCTCCCGCGGGCAGCACGCCGCCGCCCGGGCGCGACTGCGCCATCGCTCCGAGGTGGCTGCCGAGGCGATTCGTGTCGTCGTCCGCGTTCTCGGCTGCGCCCGCGTACGTCGGTGGGAGACCGAGGCCGACCCAGACCATCCCGTGCTGCGCCGCGAAGACCGCGAGCTGCGTCAGCGTTCCGAGCTTGTCGCCGCTCGGCGCCGCCGAATGCGTGAAGCCCGCCGCGAGCTTGTCGCGCCAGCCCTGGAGCGTCCACA
>JAYSXP010000163.1:0-5819 GCA_043717125.1 Polyangiaceae bacterium
TCGGTGCTGCAGCGCGTGCAGGGGCACCCCGCGGCCACCGGGGAGTTCGCGGCCTCGGAGCAGGAGGCGCAAGCGCAGCTGCTGGCGGCGGCGCGAAAGCGGCTCTCGCTCTGGGACGTGCCCGCCGCGGAGATCGAGCGACTGGAACGCACGCGCGAGGCCAAGCGAACCTTTCCCCTGCTCGCGCCCCGATCGGGGGTCGTGGTCGACAAGCAGGCGCTCGATGGGATGTTCGTGGATCCCGCCGTCGAGCTCTACACGATCGGGGATCTGACCCGGCTCTGGGTGCTCGCCGACGTCTACGAGGCCGACGTGCCCTACGTTCACCTGGGAAGCGCGGCTCGCCTGGCGATCGAGGGGATCGAGGGACTCGTCGAAGCCAAGGTGGTCTTCCTCGCCCCCACTGTCGCGGAGGCGACGCGCACGCTGAAGGTTCGCTTCGAGCTCCCGAACAAGGATCTCAAGATCCGTCCGGGCGCGTTCGTCGACGTGACGATGGTCGTCGCGACCACGCGTGGGCTCGCGGTCCCGGAGAGCGCGGTGATCCGGACCGGGCGGCGCTCCATCGTGTTCGTCGCCCACGGCGAGCGCGCCGAGCACCTCCAGCCACGCGAGATCGTGATCGGCCCGTTGGTCGCGGAGCTCTATCCCGTCGCGAGCGGCCTCACGAGCGGCGAGCGGGTGGCGACGGGCGCTCAGTTCCTCCTCGACTCGGAGAGCCGCCTGCGCGCCACCAGCGGCGGCGGTCATGCCCACTGATCCCCCCGAGACACCGCCCGTCGGCACGGTGGCGCGGATCATCGACTTCTCGGCGCGGAAGCGCTTCTTCGTCTTCCTCCTCGCGGCGGGGTTGACGCTGTGGGGTCTCTGGTGCGCGCAGCGCTCGCAGCTCGATGCGCTGCCCGACCTGTCCGACACCCAGGTCATCATCGCGACGGAGTGGATGGGCCGCAGCCCCACGCTCATCGAGAACCAGATCACCTACCCGATCACGACCACCTTCCTCGGCGCGCCCAAGGTCAAGACCGTTCGCGGCTTCACGATGTTCGGGATGTCGTTCGTGTATGTCGTCTTCCAGGACGGTACCGACATCTACTGGGCGCGATCGCGCGTGGTCGAGTACCTGGCCAAGGTGAAGGACTCGCTCCCCGAAGGCGTCACACCGCAGATCGGGCCCGACGCGACCAGCGTCGGCTGGGTCTTCCAGTACGCGCTGGTGGACGAGAGCGGGAAGCACGATCTCCAGGAGCTCCGGTCGTTCCAGGACTGGAATCTTCGCTACTGGCTACAGGGCCTCGAAGGCGTGGCCGAGGTCGCGAGCGTCGGCGGCTTCGAGAAGGAGTACCAGATCCAGATCGACCCCACGCGGATGAAGGCGCGCAACGTCTCGGTCGGGCAGGTAGCCGCGGCGGTGCGAGGGGCGAACGCCGAGGTCGGCGGGCGGGTCATCGAGATGGCGCAGCACGAGTACGCGCTCCGCGGTCGCGGCTACATCACGAAGAAGGACGACATCGATCTCGCCGTCGTGGCCACCGACGCTCGCGGCACGCCGATCCGGATTCGCGACGTGGCAGACGTCACCATCGGCGGGAACATCCGGCGCGGGCTCGTCGATCTCGACGGCCGGGGGGAGGTCGTGGGCGGCATCGTGGTGATGCGCTTCGGCGAGAACGCGCTCAACGTGATCGAACGGGTGAAGGCCAAGCTCGTGGAGGTCGAGGGATCGCTCCCGCCCGGCGTGAAGGTGGTGCCGGTCTACGACCGCAGCCGGCTCATCAAGGACTCGGTGACGACGCTCTCCTGGAATCTCGTGCAGATCCTCGGGGTGGTCATCCTGGTCATCTTCGTCTTCCTCTTCCACTTCCGCTCGGCGCTGGTCGCGGCGATAGCGCTCCCCATCGCCACTGCCGCGACCTTCATCACGTTCTATTACCTCGATGTCTCCATCAACATCATGTCGCTGGCGGGTGTCATCCTCGCGCTGGGCGACATGGTGGACTCGGCGTGCGTGCTCGTCGAGAACGCGCACCAGAAGATCTCCGAGGCGGAGCGCGTCGGGAGCAAGGTGTCCCGCCAAGAGCTGGTGATCGCCTCGGCGCGGGACCTCGGCCCGTCGATGTTCGGCGCGTTGTTGGTGCTCACCATCGCCTTCCTGCCCGTCTTCTCGCTGCAGGGGGAGGAAGGCCGCCTGTTCCGGCCGCTCGCGCTGGCCAAGACGTTTTCGATGGCGTTCGCGTCGGTGTTTGCCATCACCCTCGTCCCGGCGCTGATGGTCAGCCTCCTCAAAGGCAAGATCCGGCCGGAGGCGAAGAACCCGGTCAATCGCTTCTTCATCGCGGCCTATCGGCCGCTGCTTCGCCTCTGCCTGCGGGGCCGCTACGTCGTGATCGCGATGGTCCTCGCGATCATGGCCGTCACCGTCATCCCGATGTCGCGGCTCGGCTCGGAGTTCATGCCGCCGCTGTTCGAGGAGGACCTGCTCTACATGCCCATCACGGTGCCGGGCATCTCGATCGCCGAGGCCAAGCGGCTGCTCACCTGGCAGGACCAGCAGATCCGCGCCGTCCCCGAGGTGGAGCGCGTCTTCGGCAAGAGCGGCCGCGCGCAGACCTCGCTCGACCCGGCGCCGCTCTCGATGTTCGAGACCATCGTGCGACTCCGGCCGCGGGAGGAGTGGCGCAAGGGGATGACCGTGGAGGCGATCGTCGAGGAGCTCGCTGCGCGCACGACCATGCCGGGCGTACAGGGCGCGTGGACGATGCCCATCAAGGCGCGCATCGACATGCTGTCGACGGGTATCCGGACGCCGATCGGCGTCAAGGTCTTCGGTCCCGACCTCGAGGTGATCACCCGGATCAACGACGACCTCGAGCGCGTCCTTCGTCCGCTCCCGAGCACCCGCAGCGTGTACGCCGAGCGGGAGCTGGGCGGCTTCTTTCTCGACGTGACGCCCGATCGCGAGGCCATCGCGCGCTACGGCCTGGACGTGCGGCAGGTGCTCGACGTCGTCGAGAGCACGATCGGCGGCATGGACGTCGACACCACGTTCGAGGGGCGAGAGCGCTACCGGATCAACGTGCGCTATCCGCGCGAGCTCCGCGACAACGTCGAGGCGATCCGGGACGTGCTGGTGCCGATCGCGCCGCTGGCGCCGCGGGCGTTGCCAGCCATCGCGGCGCCAGCGAGCGGCGCCGCAATGGGAGGCGAGAAACGTGAGGGGGGCTCGGCGGCGTTCGTTCCTCTCGGTCAGCTCGCGAAGATCGAGACGGTCATGGGGCCGCCCATGATCAAGAGCGAGCTCGGGCAGCTCACCGGCTGGATCTACGTGGACATCGAGACCAGCGACGTCGGGGGCTACGTCGCGGTCGCGAAGGAGCACGTGGCGAGAGAAGTCACGCTCCCCCCCGGCTACCTGATCAAGTGGACGGGCCAGTACGAGCTCCTGGAGCGCGTGCAGCGGCGGATGGCGTGGATCCTCCCGCTCACCATTGGCATCGTGTTCGTGATCCTCTACCTGAACTTCAAGGGCGTCGCGCAGTCGCTCATCGTGATGAGCAGCGTGCCCTTCGCGGCGGTAGGCGCCATCTGGATGCTCTGGATGATGAAGTTCAACACGTCGATCGCGGTCTGGGTCGGCATGATCGCCTTGCTCGGGGTCGCGGCCGAGACCGCCAGCGTGATGGTCGTCTACCTCGACGACGCGTGGACTGCGGGACGGAAGAGCGGAGCGATCCGCACGGTGGAGGACCTGCTCGAACACGCGCTCGAGGCAGGCGCCAAGCGCGTCCGGCCGATGCTCATGACCGTGATGACCAACGTGTTCGGGCTGCTCCCGATCCTGCTCGACACCGGGGTGGGGTCGGATGTGGCCAAGCGAATCGCCGCCCCCATGTGGGGCGGGCTGGTGTCGCTCACCATTCTCACGCTGCTGGTGGTGCCCGCGGTGTACGTCGTGTGGCGCAGCTTCGCGCTTCGCAGGTCGGGGGACAAGTCGCGCGCAGCACCGTGACGAGGAGCTGCGCCCTCAGTGCTCGTGCAGGGCCGGCGGCGGCCGGTCCTGCACCGCCTTGTCGGCTGCCGATCCGCGTGCGGTCGAGCCGGCGTCCGCGCGGCTGTCGGCGGCCACGGGCTCGGCGGGCTGGCCCGCTCCGCACCCGACCAGAGCTCCTGTCACGAGCTGGACTGCCACGACGGTCATTGCAAGCCGCTTCTCACTCATGGACTCACTCCCGACGTTCTCGATGGAATCGGAGAACAGAGCTGAGTCTTCTAGCGCCTGAATTGCTGAGTACGTGCGGAGAACAAGCCGCGTGATCGCCGCGGTCACACGGTATCCGAAGCGGATACGGTGCGAAATCGAGGATCAGCGCGCTCGGAAGAGGATCCCGTTGGGCTTCTTGCCGACCGGGAGCGTCGATTTCACGGTTCGCGTCGCCGTGTCGATGAACGACACGGACGCGCCGAGCTGGTTCGTCACGAACGCCGTCTTGCCGTCGGCAGAGAAGGCGAGCGCGTGCGCGCCCGGGGCGGTCGCGACCTCGGAGGTCTTCGCATCGACCGCCGTCTTGTTGAAGACGATCTTCCCGGAGTCCGCGTCGGTCAGCCAGAGCTCCTCGGTCCGCGAGGCAGGTACCGCGGCGTAGCCGGGCGTGAAGGAGAGCCCGTAGGTCCGGACGACCTCGAGCGTCTTCGGATCGATTGCCTTGATGGTCTTTCCGACTTCGCAGTCGACGTACATCATCCCGTCGGCGCCGGGCCAGGCCCCGACCGGCTCGCGATCCATGGGGATCGTCTTGACGACGGCCTTGCTGGCCGTGTCGATGACGCTGACGTCGTCGCTCGTGCCGTTGGCGACGAAGGCGTACTTGCCGTCCGGAGAGAACGTGACCTCCGCGGGCACGCGTCCCACGCCAATGGTGTGCTTGGTCTCCAGCGTGTCCGCGTCGAGCACGAGGACCGTGCCGGCGTCCTGGAGCTGCGCGGTCCAGATCTCGCGGCCATCCGCCGAGAAGATCGCGTTGTGGTTGGGCGCGTCGAGGCGGCGCGCCTTGATCGTCGCCCCGGTGCGGGCGTCGAGAACGAGGACGGCGCCCGTCATCGCGGCCATGCCGCCTCCGTGTTCGCCTCCCATGGCGCCGTGGTCGGGCGGCATCCCGGTGCCGGCCGCGGCGCCGGAGTGGCCGCCGCTCAGGTCGTGACCGGGCACGGCGACGGCGAGCTTGGCCCGATCGGGGCTCATGTAGATGTGGTGCGGGAACGTCACGTTCTGGAGGGCGATGGTGCCGAGAAGCGTCCCGCCCGAGGGATCGAGCACGGAGATGGTGCTGTCCTCTCCGTTGACGACGTAGAGCGCGTCGCTCATCACTGCGGCAATCGGCACGCTGCTGGGCGCGGCCAGCGGCGTTTCGCTCTCGTGCATCGCAGCGCCGTGGCTTCCGCACGCGGCCAGAGCGATGCTGCCCAGAATGGTCGTCCAGCGATTGCGCATGGTGGCCCATACGCCGGAAGCGACCTCGCGGTTCCACGGAAAGTGCAGGCGACGCGGCTCGCCCCACCGTCGCGAAATGCGAGAGTCACCCGGCCGGCCACAGTCGGAGATGGTTCCGGTGTCGGTGGCATCACTGGGTGCCTGGCTGCTAGTCCACGCCTCCATCGCGATGCGCGCGCTGTTTCGATAGCCGGCGGGTTGGACAGCGCGCCGTCCTGCGGTCACGATGCCGCCCCATGAGCTTCACCACCCTTGGCGCCACCGCGGGCATCGCCGCCGTGGTCGCGGCCTGCGCGATCGCCTGCTCGACCGAGACCATCATCCAGCAGGG
>JAYSXP010000164.1:0-5819 GCA_043717125.1 Polyangiaceae bacterium
TCCTCAATCGCGTGTTCGCGCCCGTCCAGCTGACGACCGCGAAGCGCGCCTTTGTCCTTCTCTACGGCGGCTCGGCGCGAGCCCTTGACGAGGCCGGTGAGGAGTACGACTTCGATCTCTGGCGCATGCTGCCCGTACGCGCCGCCGACGACGCGCTGCCGATCGTGGGCGGGGTGCTGCGTGTGCCGCGCGTCCTGCACCTCAATCGGTACGATCGCACGCCGCGGGTCACCGTTCGACTCACGCGCCGGAACCTCATGTTCCGCGATGGGCACCAGTGCCAGTACTGCGGGAAGCAGCCGCCGCTCCGCGAGCTCAACATCGATCACGTGATGCCGCGGTCGCGCGGCGGCGCCGACACCTGGGAGAACCTCGTGACGGCGTGCCGCGTCTGCAACTTGCGCAAGGGCTGGAAGACGCCTGAAGAGGCGAACATGCGCCTCGCGCGCCGTCCGTTCCGGCCGAAGTGGTCGATGACGGCGCAGATCCTCCTCGGCACTGCGATGCAGTACCGCGAGTGGGAGCCATTCCTCAAGGCCGGCTGAGGCACTACTTGCACGTAGCCCAGTAGCTCCAGCCACCGTTCTGGCAGACGAAAAGGTCCTCACAGTCGCAACAACCCGACGGGCACGCGAGCGCGAAGCCAAGCGAGCAGTCGGGAGGCTGGAGGGGACCGCAGCCCGGACCTCCGGCGGCGCCCGGCGGCGCGTCTGCACTCGCGTCGAACGGCCTCGACGCCTCGGGCCCGGCCTCGGTCGACGCTTCGCGTGGTGTGCCGGCCTCGTTCGGCGGACACGCGCGATCGAGCTCCCAGACGTTGCCGGCGCGGCACGCGTAGAGCGCCTCGCAGCTCAAGTCCTGGCAGGCGATACCGTGCGAGAGCGGGCACCCGCCGGCGGGAATGTTCGTGCACGCCTCGACCGCCGCGGGGTCTTCACGGCACGAGGCGGCGACCGCCACGAGAAGCGCGCCGACGAGACCGAGAGCAAGGGGCCGGCGAGGCGTCATCGGAGCTTGGTGAAGCCGTCTTTTACGGAGCCGATCGGCTTCGGTGCCTGGGCCGATGCATTCGCGGTGGCTGCGCCTGCGTCCTTGGCCGCGCGTGAGGCGCCCGATCGTGGCTTGACCACGCGCTTCACGCCGTTCTTCGTCGGCGGCAGCACGATGAGGTTGCGGTCGGAAACCGGCGTGCCCTGCGCTTCGTCGGCGTACGTCTCGAGCGGCTCGATCGTGAACCCCGGACCCTCGGGACGAGCGACGCCCTCGGACTCGCGCACGTAGGCCTCGGCCTTGGAGCCATCGACGGCGAGCGCCGTGATGCGATGGCGAGCGCCGCTCTCGCGCGGTACGTCGAAGGCCGCGACGTCGGTGGGCGGCGAGAGAGCGCGCGCCTGGTCGTCGAAGGTCACGTGCGTCGCCGAGAACGGCAGCGGGACGATCACGCGCCGGATGATCGGCTCCGCGGTGGTGGCCACGTCGTGCGACCCCGTGCGCGCGAGGACGCCCACGAGAACAGCGAGCCCGATGAGCCCGACTGCGCCGAGCACGGCGAGGCGCACACGCGGTGATGCCAGGCGGCGCTGGATAAGGTTCTCCGAGGCGTTGCCGAACGTGTAGCGAGCGCTCGGCGCCGGCGGGGCGATGTTCTGGATCGCAAGCTTGTCGCGCTCGCGCATCGAAGGCGTGGGCTCAGGACGGCGATTCAGGCCGGAGACCTCGAGGACGTGCTCGACGTCGCTGCCGTCGTGGAGTGCGTCGCGGATGTTCGCGTGCCGCACGCGGAGCCGCTCGCCGAAGAGCGCTTCGACGAGGCACGCGATCTCGGCCGGCGTCGCGATGTTGGGCCTCCCGCCCGAGGCGTGCAGCAGCGCATCCGCGAACTCCGCAGCCGTCTTGTAGCGAGTTTCGAGATCGCGCGAGAGGCCGCGCAGGATCGTGTCGTCGAGCGCCTGCGGGATCGGCGCGCCGATGCGGCGGAGTGAGGGAATCGGAGCCGAGATCACCTCCTGCAGCGTCTCGATCGCCTCGTCGCCGCGGAAGAGCCGGCGCCCCGCGATGCACTCCCAGAGCACGACCGCCATCGAGAAGACGTCGCTCTGCGCAGTGCAGAGGCGACGCTTGTCGATGCGCTCCGGCGCGAGGTACGCGAGCTTGCCCTTGACCTCGTGAGTGCGTGTAGTTTGCACGCGATCGGCGGCCTTCGCGATACCGAAGTCCGTCAGCCGCGCACTGCCGTCGCAGCCAATGAGGAGGTTGTGGGGCGACACGTCACGGTGGACGATGCCGAGAGGCTTCCCCTTGTCGTCGTGGAGGACGTGCGCGGCTTGCAGCCCGGCCAGCGCATCGAGCGCGATGCGAACCGCGAAGCGCGGGTCGATCGCCCGACCGGCGGCCGAGAGCTCTTTCCTCACGTCCGCCAGCGAGGCGCCCTCGATGTAGTCCATCACGATGAACGGCTCGCCGGTGTCGAAGCCGAGCTCGCGGACCTTCACCACGTTGTCGTGCTGGATCGAGGAGGCGAGCCGCGCCTCGTCGACGAGCATCGTCAGGAACGCCTTATCGGAGGCGAGATGCCGATGCGGACGCTTGACCGCGATCAGCGGTGCGTCACGTCCGTCGGTCTTGCGCGCGAGGTAGACGGTGGCCATGCCGCCGGACGCGATCTCGACGAGCAGCTCGTAGCTGCCGCACCGTCCGAGCCTCGCCGGGGCGTTGCCCGTCGCCGGGTTGGGGTCGTCGTCGGCAAGCACTTACCAGCACACTCCAAGAGAGAACGAAGCACGGATCCGGCGGCGCGCCACGCGCGGGAGATCGGGACGTCACATACGTTCCGCCAGGCATGAACGAATCCGATGCTACTTCACAAGGCTACAGATCCCGCTCGAATCGGGTAGCCTGTCAGGCCATGCGCCCTCTTCAAAGCCGCAAAAAAAGCCTCTTCCTCGCGCTCTCCGTACTGTCGGCGTCGCTGTATCTGACGGTCGCATGCGGAGGCGGCGCGAAGCCCGCCGGTGATGCCAAGTCTCCCGGCGAAGGAACCCCGCCGACGGAAGGCGCCGCCTCGACCGGCGGCGGCAACGCGACGGGCGCGAGCTCGGGGGCCTTGAGCTCCGGCGGAGGGAGCGGCGGAACGACCACGACCACGGCGCTTGCCGATGGCGGCGAGCTCCAGGGCGCGAAGCTCGGAAGCTCGACGCACACCGAGGTGGAGACGAAGGGCGACGCCGGACCGAAGGCCGGCGCGGGCCACAACCAGGAGCCCGGGCGGAAGCGCGAGGACATCCAGACGATCGTGATGGCGCGCCGCGACGAGGCGCGCGCTTGCTACGACAAGGGCCTCAAGGACCATCCCGGCATCGAGGGCGACCTCACGGTCAAATTCGTGATCGACCCGACGGGCGCCGTCAGCGACGCGTCGGTCGACTCTTCGAAGTCGTCGATCAACGAGCCCACCGTGGGCGTGTGCATCGTCGACATCATCAAGAAGATCAAGTTCGCCCCGAGCAAGGGCGGCTTCGAGACGCGCGCAAACTACCCGTTCAACTTCCACCCGAGGACCTTCGGCAAGGGCGACGCCGGCGCGAAGTGATGCAGGTGCGGGTGCGAGTGCGGGTTAGCCCGCAAGCTCGACGCGGCTGATGAGCCCGAGCGTGGTCCACTGCTGGAACCACGATCCGACCTTCTCCTGGGAGGCCGCCTCGCTGACCCCGAAGAAAGCGGCGACGCGCTCGCACGCATCGCCCAGCGGCGTTCCGCGCGCGAGCTCGGCGAGCAGCGCGTAGGCGTCCGGCTCGAGGTCGAGGCACTGGAGGGCCGCGGGCCCGCGAAAGACGATGACCTTGGACGGCTTCGCCGCCGGCCGGTCGAGGTCGGCCTCGCCGTTCCGGATCGCGAGCCGGTAGCCGTGCGCGGCGTGACGTAAGGAAAGGCGCTGGACGGTCGGCTGGAGGACCACGCGCGCGAACGGCCACGCGTCGTCGCAAACGCCGACGAGATCGAGGAGGTCGAGCGCGGGCGCAGAGGACGCGTCGAAGCACGCGACGAAGGCCCACTCGACACGCGCGAGGTCGGCGAGCAGCGCATCCTCAGCCCACGACGGCATCGTCGCGACGAACCGCACGAGGTCGGCGCCGAGGTCGCGCAGCGTGAACGATCGCGGAGGAAACGCGCTCGAATAAGCCTTTGCGAGCGATTCGAACGCCTCGTCGCCGAGGAGGTACGCGAGGGAGCGGAAGTCCTCGCGCAGCACGTCGAGGTGCCGCAGAAAGAACTGCTCGCGGTAGATCTCGAGCTGCATCGCGGGTGTGAGGCGCTCATTGCCGTCGGCGATCCCGTCGGCGAGGGCCGTACTTTCGATGACGGACGCCACGGGTGACTCGCCGCGGAGAACCTCGGCGAGCGCCCGCTGCATGGTCGCGAGGCTCACGCGACCCCCACGGCGAGGACCTCGGCGCGCATGACGCGCGCGCGCTCGGCCTCGGCGGCAAGGACCTCCCAGGCGGGGTTTTCGCTGATGACCTCGAACCAGCCCATGGAGGGCCGCTCGTCGAGGACCCGCCCATGATGCGGCACGCGGAAGCCGACCCCGACGCCCAGGTCGGGGATGGCATGTCGCGCTCGGAAGCTCATCGAACCGGCAGGCCGCGCGGGGGCCGGAGGCTCACCCCTGCGGACACGACGTGCCCTTGCCCTTGCAGTCGTTCTGACCGGCACAGGCCGCGTTCGTCTCACCCTTGCAGCCGCTCTTGCCCTTGCAGGCATTCCGCCCCTTGCAGCAGTTCTTCTCGCCGATCGCAGGCACGTCGGTCGACGGGACCTTGGCCGCCGGCGCAGCCTCTGCGCCGCTTCCGCAGCCCGAGAGAGCAGCCAGCATTCCCGAGAGCGCGGTCGTCGCCAGAACCTTACCGAGCTTCATGACGAGGAAGCGTAGCCTAGAATCGGTCTCGGTCCGTGCGCTGGCCATTGGTCAAGAGCCACGTTTCGTGGGAAAAAGAGGGCATGGCTGAACCCGATGTCGTGCCGGCCCTCGTGGCCCTGGGCTTCAGCCTGAACGAGTCGCGCGCGTATGCCGCGCTTCTTCAAGACAGTCCCGCCACGGGCTACGAGGTCGGCGTCCGCGCGCAGATCCCGCGCTCTGCCGTCTACGGCGTGCTCCGTCGCCTCGTGAAGGCCGGCGCCGCGCGATCGATCGCTGGCACTCCGGAGCGCTTCGCACCGGCCGCCGCAGAGGATCTCCTCGTGCTGCTCCGAAAGCGCTTCGACTCCTCGACGGAGCAGCTCGAGACGGCCATCCGCAGCATCGACACCTCGCCGCCCGCGCCGGACGCGTTCAGCGTCCGCGGCTACCCGCGGATCCTCGAGGAGGCTGAGCGGCTCATCCGGAGCGCGCAGCACCGGCTCGTGCTGAGTGGCTGGCCCCGGGAGATCGAGCAGATCACCGCCGAGCTGAAGCGCGCGGCGAAGCGGAAGGTCTACATCGTCGTCTTCTCACACGCCGAGCTGCCGCCGCTGCCGGGCGAGGTTTTTAGCTACGGCCTCGAGGAAAAGGGCCTCGAAGAGTTCTGGAAGCACCGGCTCGTCGTCGTCGCGGACGACAAGCGCTCGCTCATCGGCGCCACGGAGATGGGCGACCTCGACGCCGCCGTGATCAGCGAGACCACCGCCATCGCCGAGATCGTCACGAGCCAGGTCGCGCTCGACATCACGCTGCTCAACCAGCGCACCGGGCGCGACATCGAGGGCGTCATGGCAAAGATGCTCGGTCCGCGCGTCGGACGCCTCGACACGCTCCTCACGAAGCGCGCCGAAAGCCGCGCGTC
>JAYSXP010000165.1:0-5810 GCA_043717125.1 Polyangiaceae bacterium
GCGTCGATCTACCTGAAGGACAACGCACAGGCGCAGGACGTCGAGTCGCTGAAGTCGGCGCTCGTCAACGTGCCGGGCATCACGTCCGTGCGTTACGTCTCGGCGGCGCAGGCGCGGACCGACTTCGGACAGAAGGAGGCCGGCCCGAAGTCGGAGCTCTTGGCGCTCCCGGTCGATGCGTTCCCCGCGTCGATCGAGCTCGAGGTGAAGCCCGAGCTCACCGACACCGAGATCAATGACATCGTCGGCAAGCTGCGGCAGCTGCCGGCCGTCGACGACGTCGAGACCTACCAGGCCTGGACGGAGCGCCTCTCGCGCCTCGTCAAGGGCGGAGTCACGGCGGCCGCGCTCCTCGCGTTCGTCGTTTTCGCCTCGGTGCTCGCGGTCGTCGGCTCGACGATTCGCCTCGCGCTTCAGCGTCGTCGCACGGAGGTCGAGGTGCTGAAGCTCGTTGGCGCGAGCGACCGCTTCATCAAGGGCCCGTTCCTCGTGGAGGGCAGCACGCAAGGCGCGCTCGGTGCGAGCGGAGCGGTTGCCATCCTCGCCGCGCTGTTCTTCGTCGTCCGCGGTCGACTCGACGCGGAGCTCGCAGGACTCGTCGGGATCGAGCCGTCGTTCCTGCCCTGGTACGTCATTCTCGGGATGGTCGCCGTCGGCATCATCCTCGGAACGCTCGCGGCGCTCCTCGGCCTGCGGAGGCTCGTGACCGTATGAGCGCGTCGTTCGCGAACCGTTTGCGCGGTGGCCTCGTCTTCACGACGCTCGTCGTGCTCGGCGCAGTGTCGAGCGACGGCAGCGCGGCTCCGGGCAAGGAGCCCCGGATCCGCGAGCCCGCGGGCCCGCTCGGCGTCGTCCCGCTTCCTCCGGCGCCGTCGCCCGGAGGTACGTCTCCGGCCCTCGCTCTTGCGTCGCTCGATCGACGCATCGCCGACTTCGACGCGGAGGAGCAGCAGTCGAAGCGCGATCTCTCCGAGCTCGGCGCGAAGATCGCCGAGGCGCATGCGCGTTCGCTCTCACGCGGTCGTGCGTTCTATCGTCTCACACGCGCCGGCATGCTGCCCGTCGGCGGCGGCTTCAACGAGCTCGTGTCGCACGCCATGCGCGTCGAGCGCTCGCGTCGCGCGCTCGCGACCGACCTCGAGTCGGAGAAGAAGCTCCGCACGAAAGGCGGCGATCTTTCGCGCGCCCTCGAGCGCGTCGCGCGTGATCGCATCGCCCTTGGTTCCCAGCGCGGCGCCATGGACTCCGCGCGTGCGGCAGTCGAGGACGAGTCGCGTCGTCAGGGCGCGTTCGACCGTGCGTTCTCGACGTCGAACGGACCCAGCGAGTACGTCGCGGTGTACGGCGGCAACGGCGCCGCGCCCGATCGCGCCGGCAGCGGCTTCGCGACTTCGCGCGGTCGCCTGCTCTTCCCCCTCGCGGGGCGCTCCGAGGTGAGACCGGCTCACCGCGAAGGCACCGATGGTCCCGGCCTCGAGATCCGCGGCACGCTCGGCTCACCCGTGCGCGCGGTCTTCAGCGGTCGCGTCGCGTTCGCCGATCGCTACGGCCCATACGGACGCCTCGTGATCCTCGACCACGGCGATCACTACTACTCCGTCAGCGGCAACCTCGCGGCGATGGACGTGAAGGTCGGCGAGGAGGTCTCGGCCGGTGAGCGCATCGGCGCCGTCGGCGACGAAGGCCGCGGCGCGATGCTCTACTTCGAGGTCCGTCACGGGACCGAAACGATCCCGCCGGGACCCTGGCTCGGCATCTAGCGGGTTGTGTTTTCACGCCTTGGTTGCGCGCCTTTCGGGAAGGTCTGGGTTCGAGGCGCGTACCATGCATGCACCATGCTCCGCTCGTCCGCTCGTGGTCTCCTCGCCGTCGTCACGCTGACGTCGCTCTCGACCGTCACCGGCTGCGGTGCGCTGCGCCGGCTCGCCGGCAACGACACCGTCAACCTCGAGAAGGCCGAGGTGAAGACGATGTCCGTCGACATCCGCCGCCAGCAGAAGACGATCTGTCCTCGTGACGCGGTGCAGATGGCGATCTTCGCCGACGTCGTCCTCGACGGTGACAAGGCCGCGAAGCCTGTCGAGACGTGGCAGGGCAAGAGCGGCGTCAACAAGAACGACAAGCTCGACTTCGTCGACTTTGCGTTCCAGAGCGATCAAGGCACCTTCGATCGCGACGGATGGTTCGCGCCGAACCCGGATCTCCTCACCACGGTCGGCAAGGAGTTCTCGATCAAGAGCGTGTATCGGCGCCGGCCCGACAAGTTCTCGTTCACCACGACGTACAAGCCCGACTACGCGTGCATCAAGGACGGCGGCGGCGGTGGCGGTCCCGGACGCGACGGTCCTTCGGGCAGCGATGGCCAGTCGGGCAAGGGCGGCGCGAGCGGCTCGTCATCCTCCGCGGGCGGCGAAGGCGCCGACGGCGGCAGCGGCACGAGCGGCGGTTCGGGCGCCGACGGAATGCAGGGACCGCGCCTCACGGTCTACGCGACCGTCGTGAAGACGGCGTTCTACGATCGCCTCGTCGCGATCAGCATCGACGGTGATCAGAAGGATTTCCTCCTCGTCCCCGAAGGCCAGCCGATCGCCATCAAGGCGCTCGGAGGCTCGGGCGGCGTCGGCGGACACGGCGGACGCGGCGGGCCTGGCGGCTCGGGCGGCTCGGGCAACTCGGGCGGGCGCGGCGGCAAGGGCGGTCAAGGCGGCAACGGCGGCAACGGCGGTAACGGCGGCCCCGGCGGCACCATCGAATACGTGTATGATGCAACACATCCCGAGCTGCGGGGCGCGGTCAAGCTCGACGTCTCGGGCGGCGCCGCGGGACCGTCGGGGCCGGGTGGCGGCACGGGCTCAGGCGGCAGTGGGGGCAGCGGCATCTCGCCCTCGAGCTCGGGCAACACCCCCCCGCCGCCGCAAGCGAAGACAGGAGCCTCGGGACCGGAGGGCGCGAGCGGCTCGGGCGGGGCATCCGGACGGCAAGGCTCGGACGGCAGGGCGAGCGCGGCCGCGGGCGCCGTGAAGGACAAGTTCGCGAGCCGCGCCGGGGTCACACCGCTTTGAGTCTCGTCACTCGCCGCAAGCTGCTCGGCGGTTTTGCGACGCTGCCGCTCATCGCGCTCGTCAGCTCGCCGCCGCTCCTCGCGGCTTGCGGGAGCCGGCCACCCGAGACTCCGCTCGCGCACCTCTACGGCCACGAGTGGGTGCAGGGCGCGTACAAGCTCTACTCGACGACGTATGCCTCCGTGCAGACCTTCGCGGACGACACCAGCCACGACGTCTACCGGGTGCTCGCGCAGAAGGGCATCGTCGCGCTGGATGCGCTCCAGTCACGCGACGTGCCCTTCTACGTCCGCGTCGATCCCGCCGCGCACGCCTTCGCGATCGAGCGCAAGGTTCCCGAGCGACTCACGTTCCTCGCGGACATGACCGACGCCGACCGCAAGAACACTGAAGCCTCCTGGAAGAAGGCGCGCGACAGCATTCACCTCGACTACGAGGAGGTTCACCGCCTCGATCACGCGCTCACGCGTCTGCTCGGCGAGGTGCAGCGGCTTCGCAACGCGATCGAGGAGGGCCGGGTCGAGCAGTACCGGATGGTCGTGCAGCTCGCCGAGCTCAAGGCGGACTCGACTCGCCTCCCTTATGAGCTGCCCTATCAAGTCACGCCGAGGGACTACGAGGAGATCCTGCTCCTCCTGCTCGAGCGTCTCGAGGACGATCGCGCGCGGCTCGGCGTCATCGAAAGCAACGTGATCGCGGTGGGGATGACCGTCCGCTCGACGGACGCCGGCTCCGCGACGATGGCCGCGAGCATTCGCAAGGTCCTGCTCGCCGTGATCGAGGACGGCAGCCAGAAGCCTCGCGACGCTCTCTTTCCCGTGGATCAGGGGGAACGGGCGAAGCTGCTCGCCGCGGCGCGCGTGCTCCAGGCGAAGCTCGAAGCGAGCCCCGAGTTCGTGGCATGGCGCAAGGCCGAGACCGAGAAGAAGCTCGCCGCGCTCGGCGCGTTCCTGCATGCGCTCGACACGATGACGGGACTGCCGACCTCGCAGGTGTATCGCACGGTCCTGAACCTCTGGCGCGGCGATCACGACTACCTCACCTACTTGAAGACCATCGCCGGCTTCGTTCCGCACGGCGGCGCGGTCGCGCGGACGATCGTCGACGCCATCGAGTACACGGACAAGGCGCGGCAGGTGGGAAGCACGGTGCTCGGGGGCGTGAAAGCGGTCTCGAGCGGGAGCCTCGACGGCGCGCTTGCTCAGGCCAAGGCGCAGGCCGCGGCTCAGGCGAGGGGCGTGGTGCTGAACACGTCGTCGCGCTTCGCGCTCGAGCGCGCGGACAAGCAGCTCTCCTTCTTCAAGGACAAAGCAGAGATCGCGAAGGTGAACGATCTTCTCGCGCAGACCGACCTGATGAAGCAGGCGATCCCGGGACTCTAGACCCTCGCGTGCCGGCAATTGGCGGGATGTCGACCGGCTGCCATGTCGGGTCGATGCTCCCGCACTTCGCCCCGCATGCGGCTTACCATACCCCTCGATGGCCAGTGCTTTACGCATCGGCGTGATGGGGGCCGGCGCGATCGGTTGTTACGTCGGTGGCTGCCTCGCCGCCGACGGCGCGAACGTCGTCTTCGTCGGCCGCGCGCGCACGAAGAAGGAGCTCGAAGCGTCGGGGCTGGTCCTCTCCGATCTCGACGGCAACAGCGGGCGTGTCGTCCCGAAGGATCGCATCGAGGTCGTCACCGAGGCTTCGGCCCTCGCCGGCTGCGACGTCGTGCTCTGCTGCGTGAAGAGTGCGCAGACCGCGGAGGTGGGCGCGGAGCTCGCCGCGGTGCTGAAATCGAGCACGATCGTCGTGAGCCTCCAGAACGGCGTGCGGAACGCCGACGTGCTTCGTGAGCGCCTCGGCGACCATGTCGTGCTGGGCGGCATCGTCGGCTTCAACGTGGTCTCGATGGGCGCCGGCACCTTCCGCCGAGCGACGAGCGGCCCGCTCGTGCTGGAGAGCGCGTCCGACGACCCGCGCATCGACGCGCTCGTGAGCTTGCTCGCGTCGGCGCGGCTCGACCCTGAGCTCGTCACCGACATCCGCCCGCTGCAGTACTCGAAGCTCGTGATGAACCTGAACAACGCGGCCGGCGCGCTCAGCGATCGCCCGACCGTGGAGTTGCTCTCCGTCGAAGGCTACCGTCGCATCCTGCGCGCGGTGATGGCGGAAGCGCTCGCGGTCCTTCGCGCCGCAAGGATTCCGACCGGGCGGCTCGGGCCTCTGCCCACCCGGATGCTGCCGTTTCTCCTCGGGCTGCCTTCACCGCTCTTTCGCGTGCTCGCGTCGGCGCAGATCAAGATCGACCCGTCGGCGCGCTCCTCCATGTGGGAAGACATCACGCGCAACCGCCCGACCGAGGTGGACTACCTGAACGGCGAGATCGTCCGCCTCGCCGCAGGATGCGGCGCCCGTGCTCCGTTGAACACGCGGATCGTCGAGCTCGTCCACGCAGCCGAGAGCGCGCAGCGAGGCTCACCGGCGCTCTCGCCGGAACGGTTCTGGTCGGCCCTGACGGCCTAGCGAAGGGTTCCCCGACTTTCGTACGCAAGAGGATGCGTCCGCGGGCGGTGAATCAGCCGCGGACGCGCTTCACGACTGCCATGATCTCGTCGTTGGTCATGATGCGGTCCTGCGTCTTCGCGGCCTTCAGGATCTCGGCGACGAGCGTGTCATCGGCCTCGATCTTCCGCTGCGAGAGCCAGAAGTTCACGTTCGAGGCGCCGCTCATGAAGCCGATGCAGATCTCCTGCGGGCGGC
>JAYSXP010000166.1:0-5804 GCA_043717125.1 Polyangiaceae bacterium
CGGCGCGCTGCGAAGGAACCAGACGCGCGCCTTGAAGCGGAAGTCCTTCGTCGTGAGCGCGCCGACCGGGCACACGTGCTCGGTCATGAACGTGTAGTGCCCCTCGAGCTGGCGCCCGGGAGCCACGAAGATCTCGTTCAGGTTGCCGCGCTCGCGCATCTCGAGGACGGGGTCCTTCGCCACCTCTTCCATGAAGCGGATGCAGCGTGTGCACATGACGCAGCGCTCGGCGTCGTAGACGATCGTGGGGCCGAATACGACCGCCTTGGGCTTGTGGATCGGCTCGTCGTGCATCCGCTTGGCGGTCTTCTGGTGCTCGAGCCAGTAGTCCTGGAGCTTGCACTCACCCGCCTGGTCGCAGATCGGGCAGTCGACCGGGTGGTTGAGGAGCAGGAACTCCTGAACGGCGGCGCGCGCCTCGCGGACGTGCTTGCTCGAGTCCGAGAGGACCTCCTGGCCCTCCGTCGCGGGGTACTGGCACGCCGGCTGGAGCTTCGGCTTCTGGACGTTCTTGTAGTCCTGAATCGAGGCGTCCCACTCGACGATGTCGAGCATCATCGCGCGCTGGTTTGCCGCGGGCTTCAGCTCCACGAGGCACATGCGACAGTTGGCCGGGGCGCTCAGGCCTGCATGCCAGCAGTAGTGTGGGATCTCGATCCCGTGGCGGGCAGCAGCCTTGATGATGCTGTCGCCCGGCTCGAAGGGAACGTCCTTGCCGTCAAGCTTGAAGGTGGGCATACGTGATGCCGATTTACGACGGATTCCCAGCGGATTCCACCAGTTTCAGCGGACCGCTACGATCCCCAGCCTTCGCAGGCGATCCAGGATCTGATGGACCTCCTCTTCGGTCATCCCCGTGATGTCCACCAGGCCTGCGATCGAGGTCACGCCATCGATGTGGGCGAGGAGAAACCCAGCTCGATGGTCGATCGGAGCGGCGGCTAACTCAGCCTTCGACTTCAGCAGCTTGGGGACGGAGCGGCTCGCGACGCCGACTGCGTCGACGTCGTTGACGCGCGGGCCGACGTTGTCCTCGCGGATCGACACGCGCCTCGAACGCGCGGGCCCTGCGACGGCACCGGCGACCGGAGCGCCCTCGGTCCCGGAAATGGAAATGGGACGCCGGCCCGTCGCGATCTCGACGGCGCTGAAGCCCCCGACGCTGCCGCGCCGCTCAAGATCCTTGGATGGTTTCGAGGCCGGCTTGGGGCCCGGCGGCTTGGAGCTCATACGATTCGCGGTGCGCTTTTTCTCGGCGACGATGTCGAAGGCGCGCCGCGCCGACGAGTTGCGCCTCGGCTGGGTGTCGACGCGCTCGATGCGCCCCGATGGCGATGGCTCGCCGTCGGACCGCGGATCGGCTGTGGGAACCGAGCGCGCGCGCTCGCTCAACGACGGCTTGTCCGACGGAGCGACCGACGGAGCGACCGCCCGAGCCTCCGGCTGCATCACGGCGGCCTTCTCGAGCGGGAGCGTCATCCGGCCGAAGCGATTGCCTCCGCTTGGCGGGGGCGCGCTGATCGGCACCGGCTCGACGTCCGGGTCGACCGCGTCGAGCCCAGCTGCGAGAGTCGAGCGACGTTCGGCGCTCAGCTTGCCCAAGCCCGGCTGTGTCGTCGTACGTTTTTCGCGCGTCGGCTTCATCGTGGATCGCAGAGCGAGCGTCTGCGGCCTTGAGGATCGCGCGGCCACGCTGGGCGTCAACCAACTATTCTTCCGCGACTCGTGTAAGCCCAGGTAGGCAGGGCCGACCAAGCTCGGTTTGCAGGCCTTTTACGGTGTAACACACGTTGCGCCGGTGCTCCATCGAAGGTAGCGACCGGTCGATTTCTTCGGCGTTGAGTCGTCCGAGAGCAACTTCCCGGGTTGCGAAACGATCCCGACGCGCTTTGGTTTGCAACGCGACGACACAGGCCCGCGAGGGTCGCCTAGGATGCGCCCCCTTGGCCGACATGGGGACGAGCGCAGGCACGCGCGAACGAAGCGAGCTCGAGACGATCGCGCGCCTCGCGCTGCCGATCGCGCTCGCTCAGTTCGGCTTCACGCTGCTCGGACTCGTCGACGTCGCCGTGCTCGGCCATGTCTCTGCGGCTGACCTCGGGGGCGGGTCGATCGGTCGGTCGATCGGATTCGCCGGCCTCGCGCTCGGGCTCGGTGCAGCGGCTGCGCTCGAGCCACTCGCCGCGCAAGCCCTCGGAGCCGGAGAGCCGCACGTTGCATGGCGAGCCTTCGTCTCGACGACGATCGCCTGCGCCATCGTGTGGCTGCCGTGCACCGCGCTCGCGATCGGCTCGACCTGGCTGCTCGTACCGATCGGAATCGATCCCGAGCTCGTCGCCCCGTGCCGCGCCTTCCTCGTCGCCCACGCGCCGGGCTTGCTCCTGTTCCCCGTGTTCTTCGCCGCGAAGACCTTCCTTCAAGCCCACAAGCGTACGTGGCCCGCGCTCGTCGCGACCGTGCTCGCGAACATGGTCAACGTGGTCGTCTGCAACATCCTCGTTCGCGGCGAGCTACCGCTCGGGCCGTTTGGACGGGTGAGCCTCGGCACGCCGTCGCTCGGCGCGTTCGGCGCAGGCCTTGCCACCACCGTCTCGAGCTGCGTGCTCGCGGGCGGTGTGCTCGTCGTCATCCTCCCCATGCGACCGCGTACCCCGGTTGCGACGACCTCCCAGGTGTCGGTCGCCAAGGTGCTCCGCCTCGGCACGCCGATTGGCCTCCAGCTCCTCGCCGAGATCGGCGTCTTCTCGCTCGTCGCCGTGCTCGCGGGGCGCCTCGGCAAGGTCGCCGTCAGCGCACATCACATCGCGATCGGACTCGCGAGCTTCACGTTCATGGGCGTGCTCGGCATCAGCGGCGCGACCGCGGTTCGCGTTGGGCACGCCGTCGGCGAACGCCGTTCACCTCGGCGCGCAGGTCTCATCGGCATCGCGCTCGGCGCGTGCTTCATGGCGTTCACGAGCACGTGCTTTCTGACGTGGCCGCGGCCGCTCGTGTCGCTCTTCACCGATGACCCGGAGATCACCGAGCTGGGCGTCTCGCTGCTCGCCATCGCGGCGGCATTCCAGCTCTTCGACGGGGTCCAGGGAGTCGCGGCCGGCGCGCTTCGCGGCGCCGGTGACGTCCGCTTCGCGTTCGTCGCCAACGTCGGCGCGCACTGGCTCGTGGGCTTCCCGCTCGCGCTCGTGCTCGGCTTCGGGCTCCACCAAGGCGCGCGCGGTCTGTGGTGGGGACTGCTCGTGGGTCTCGCGCTCGTCGCGATCCTCCTGCTCTGGCGCTTTCTCGTGATCTCGAAGCGGAGCGTCGACCGCGTGTGAGGCCGCGCGCGACACGCGTGTTACGCACGCGCGTCAGCCTCTCCCCCCGTGCGCCTCGAGCCGCGCCCACGAGAAACTCGCCGCCATCGGCGCCTTTCACGTCAGTGGTCGCACTCTCCGCCGATCATGTTGAGCGACCCGAAGGTCGGGACGATGTCGCTCAGCATCGCGCCGTTGATCAGCTTGGACAGGCCGCCCGTGATCGCGAAACAGGGCGGACGGATGCGCACGCGGTACGGCGTGCCCGTGCCGTCGGACACGAGGTAAAAGCCCAGCTCGCCGTTGCCGCCCTCGGTGTACGAGTAGCATTCGCCGGCCGGCACCTTCGCGCCCTCCATGAACAGCTTGAAGTGCTGGATGGTGCCTTCGATCGTCGCGTAGACCGACGACTTCGGCGGGAGCATGACGCGCGGATCGTCGCAGTTGACGGGGCCGTCGTCGGCCATGCGGTCACACGCCTGAAGGACGATCCGCGCGCTCTGGCGGAGCTCCGCGAGACGGATGAGGAAGCGGTCGAGGTTGTCGCCGTTCTTGCCGAGCGGCATGTCGAAGTCGACCTCGTCGTACTTCAGGTACGGGTGCGACTTGCGCACGTCGTACGCGACGCCGCTCGCGCGGAGACACGGGCCCGTCCACGAGAGAGCAATCGCGTCCGCGCCCGAGATGATGCCGATGCCCTCGAGGCGGTCGAGGAAGATGCGGTTCTTGAGGAGCATCCGCTCGCCCTCTTCGACCAGCGCGAGGACGGCCTTGATGCTGTTCTGGCACATCTCCTTCAACGCGGGCGTCGGAGGTTCGGCCATGCCGCCGATGCGACCGAACGAGTGCGTCAGGCGGGCTCCGGTCTCCTCCTCGAGGATGTCCCAGATCATCTCGCGCGCCTTGATGTACCAGAGGAACGGCGTGAATGCGCCGAGCTCCATCGCCATGGCGCCGGTGCACGTCAGGTGGTCGCACATGCGGGCGAGCTCGCCAAGGATCATGCGGTACCACTTGCAGCGCTCCGGAACCTCTATCTCGCACATCTTCTCGACCGCCAGCGCGTAGCCGACGTTGTTGAGCATGGGCGAGACGTAGTTCAGGCGATCGACGTACGGAAACACCTGGCTCCAGGTGCCGCGCTCGCACATCTTCTCGAAGCCGCGGTGCAGGTATCCGATCTGCACGTCGCTCTTCACGATGGTCTCGCCGGAGAGCTCGAGGACGATCCGGACCGTCCCGTGCATCGCGGGGTGCGACGGGCCCATGTTGAGGTGCATCGGCTCCGAGGGGAGCTCGAGCTCGTTCTCGTCGAGGTCGAGGTCGATGGGCTCCATGTCAGCTGTCTCCGAACTCGTTCGAGTTGTGAACGCGGCGCGGGAAGGGCATGCCCTCGTCGTGCGCGAACGGCGCAAGCTTGTCGAGGGGAAGGCCGGCCTCGGCCTCCGTGCGGTACGGAATGAGCGGCTGGGCGCGGTCCGCGGGATAGTCCTTGAGGAGCGGGTGCCCCTCGAACTCGGGGTACATCAGAATGCGGCGAAGGTCCGGGTGGCCCTTGAACGTGACGCCGACGAGGTCGTAAGTTTCGCGCTCGAACCAGCTCGCGCCAATCCAGAGGTCACAGATGCTGTCGACCTCGCAGCCGCCCATGTCCTCGTCGCCGACGGCGCACTTGAGGCGCACGCGATGACGGCGCTGCGTCGAGTAGAGGTGAAGGACGACCTCGATGCGCGGAATGCGTTCAGGGAAGTCAACGCCGCAGAGATCGGTGAACATGTCGAAGGACATCGACGCATCGTCGCGCAGGAAGCGACAAATGGCCTTCCAGCTCGACGGGGTTACGATCGCCGTGTCGTCGCCGAACTGCGAGTGGGTCGTGAGGACCGCGTCGCCGAACTTCGCCTTGAGGACCTCGAGAACGCGTTCACTCATCGCTCTGCATCCTTGCTCCGACGGAGCTTCACCACGCCGGCCGCGGGGTCCTCGTGGGGCTTGACGATGCCGGGCGTCTTGTCGCCACGGGCGATCTTGTCCTGAAGGAGCATCAGGCCGTCGATGACGGCCTCGGGGCGCGGCGGGCAGCCGGGTACGTAGACGTCGCACGGGATGATTTTGTCGATGCCCGGAACCGTCGTGTAGTTGTCGTAGAAGCCGCCGCAGCTCGCGCACGTGCCGAACGCGAGGACCCACTTGGGCTCCATCATCTGCTCGTAGATGCGCCTCAGAACGGGCGCTTGACGCTGCGAGATGGTGCCGACGACCCAGAGAAGGTCGCTCTGGCGGGGCGAGAAGCGCGGAGCCTCGGCGCCGAACCGCGCCGTGCCGTCGAAGCGCGGGCTCGTCAGCGACATGAACTCCATGCCGCAGCACGCCGTCACGAACGGATACTTGAAGAGCGACCACTTGCGCGCCCAGCCGAGCAGCGCGTCGAGCTTCGTGGTGGCGAAGCCCGAGCTCTCGCTGGCATCGAGGGTGACTTGCTTCAGGTCTCCCATTCGAGAGCTCCCTTCT
>JAYSXP010000167.1:0-5788 GCA_043717125.1 Polyangiaceae bacterium
AGCCTTATTTTGGCCGAAAGGGTACTACCTGTAGTTCTAAATTGAGACGCTTTGTCTATAAGTGGTAGTCATTTCGATTACTCCGACAGGCTGCTAGCACGCTTTGACTTTTTTGGCCCTCTCTCCGACATCCTGCTAGAATTTAAGTGAAGTTGACAGATTATTCTAGCCCCCGGTTTTGAACGGTCTCCATGCTGTGTAGTTATTAAGAGTCAAGAAAGGTCTATTGTTTTTAGATATAATGCGAAGGAGGCAAGCCAATGCCCTCTCATGTAATCCTCGGTAATAACGTGTGCTAACCCTGCTTGAGCGTGCCACGCAGCGGCCTGTTCCAAAATAGGGCGAGCTTGGGCCTGAGCCGGTAATGTTTTAGCAATTTTTTGCATACACCAGGCCCGACTTAATTGTAACCCAATTAGATGGCCCAGGCTGGGGTCGTTAAGGTCTGAAACAATAACGGGATTAAGAAGAACTTTTGGTTCTCCCTTTTCAATACCGGGAAGAAAGGTGTCAAACCAGCCATTAAATTCTGCAGGAGAAAGGATACGACTCATCAAATCTGCTTCAATCAAAGCGGGTGACAGAAAATCACCTCCACCCGGTTCCCAGTCTGCTGGATTATCTTTATCTTCTAAAAAATAGGCCAGGCTTTGCTTTACCAGAAGCTCTTCCAATTCTTTATTACTACTTTTCCAGGCATAATCAAGGGCCAGGATCAAACTAAAGGCAGTATTTGTATGCGTCCCAACCCGGACGGGGTAAGTTAACCTGGGTAAGAAATTTTTGAAAAGGGCAATTATGGTTTGAGTAAGCGGCTTCAAGCTTTCTGACCAGATTACGCCATCAAGGTCATTCCACTCCAACAACTCGGCAGCCAGTTTCAAAACCCAACCCCACCCATACATCCGTTCAAAAGCCTTGTTGTTAGGTTGATCAAAGTAGCCGGATTCGACCAGGATGTTGCTTGGGGTGAGGGTAGTGTTCAGGGCAGTTCGGATAGCCTGCCCTTCTGCCAGGTCCGGGAAAAGGCGCAGTACCCGTATAAGCAACCAATGGCTGTGTACAGAAGAATGCCAGTCGAAACAACCGTAAAAAGCCGGGTGAAGAGTTCGAGGTGATTTAATATCACCAGGGCTATTTATGACCTGAGCGGGCGCATTGGGGTATTCACAGGTAATGGCATGCAAAGCCTGCTGTGCGTAACGAGAAGCTTCTTCCTGACTTAGAGAATTTTGAGCCGAAGGTTGATTTGGCATAAAGTAGTTAATCTCCCAAAACCTTTTGGAATATAGATATTAAATATTACGCAATTTGGGATCAAGTACATCTCGCAACCAATCACCAAACAAATTAACTCCCAGAACGGTAAGGGTGATTGCAAGGCCTGGAAAAGTTTCGGCCCACCAGGCGGTTAAAATGTAATTCCGGCCCTCATTCAACATACTACCCCAGGTAGGAATACTAGGTTCAACCCCCAACCCTAAAAAGCTCAAGCCTGCTTCCAGGATTAGCACTGTTGCCAGTTGCAAGGTAGCGAGTACCAGAACGGAAGGCAAGGCATTAGGAAGAATATGTTTGAAAATAATCTGGTAATTACGACAACCAATACTTCGAACCGCTTCAATATATTGTTGCTCTTTGATCGATAAAACCTGCCCCCGTACAATTCTGGTATAGACAGGCCAGTTGGCTATCGCCAGAACTGCAATCAGGTTTGGAAGGCTAGAACCAAGTACAGCCGTTATAGAAATAGCAAATAAGATTAAAGGATAGGCTAATTGGATCTCCAGCAAGCGCGATACTAAATTGTCAACCCACTTTCCGTAATAACCGGCCAGCAGGCCCAAAGTAACTCCTATCAGGCATGACAAAGCCACCGATATTAATCCTATCAGAAGAGATACTCTTGCTCCGAACATAATCCGGCTTAATATATCCCTTCCTACCGCATCTGTTCCCAGCAAGTAATCGGTTGAACCTTTAGGAGTTACCCAAAAAGGAGGCCGAAACCGCTTGATTGGATCTACTTCATCAGGATTATGAGAAGCCAGAAAAGGAGCAAAAATAGCTACAGTAATAATCACCAGCAGGATAAGCAACCCAATTACGGCCCCAGGATTAGATATAAAACGCTTAAGGAAAATCTTTGCGCCATTATATTTGGGTAAGTTATTAAGGCCCAACCCAACGCCAGGAGAACTTAAACTACCCATTGCGGGGTTTTTCTTTCAATTTTAGTCTTCAATATTTAGCCAGCCTCTATCATTTGTAGCTGATTCTGGGATCTATAACCGTATAAAGAATATCCACTATCAAATTAACCAGCACTAGAATTGCTCCAAGCAGCAGTACGGCTGTCTGCACTACGGGGTAATCCCGACTGTTAATTGAATCAACCGCCAGGCGACCCACCCCCGGCCAGGAAAAGACAGTTTCTACAATTACCGCGCCGCCTAACAGGGTTCCAAATTGCAGCCCAATAATTGTAACCACCGGACCCAGGGCATTACGGACAGCGTGTTTGATAATTACGGTTGATTTTGCGAGTCCCTTTGAACGGGCTGTTCGGATATAATCAGCGCTTAGAACCTCAAGCATCGAAGATCGTAAAATCCGAGCCAGCACTGCCATCAGCGGAATTCCTAAAGCTATCGATGGTAGAATCAGGAATTCAGGACCATCACTTCCCGAAACTGGAAGCCATTGTAAAGAAACTCCAAAAATCAGAATGAGAAGTATACCAAACCAGAAATTAGGCATGGACACTCCTACCAGGCTGATTGTCTGACTGATAAAATCAAAGAATTTGCCTCGGTTTAGAGCTGATATAATCCCCAGGGGGAAAGCAAGCAGTAGACCGACTGACATGGCCGACAAGGTTAAAAGTAAAGTTGCCGGCATCCTCTCCAGAACCAGGCCCAGGGCTGGCGTGCTGTACCGGAAGGAGCGACCAAAATCTCCAACAATTGCTTTTGCAACAAAACTCAAATATTGAACTGGCAAAGGTTGGTCAAGGTCTAACAACCGGCGCATTTCTGCGATGTCGGCTTGAGAAGGGCTGCCAGCTTGCAACATCATGGCTACCGGGTCTCCGGTCAGCCGAAGGGTAATAAATACAATCAGGCTAAGACCCAGTAAGACTAACAATGCATTCAATAAGCGCTTGAAAATATATCTTAACACAGTTTTCTTACTAAATTGAGGCAGAACTGAAATGCTTCGGTTCTGCCTTATACCAATAGGAAAGTTTACTTGTTATCGGTTACTGACACATTTAATAGCCAGAGCCGTTCATCAGGGGGCGCTACAAAATCTTTTATCCGGTCAGCGACACCCCAGAGGTATTGCTGTTGATAAAGCATTACATCAGGGTAATCCGCATATATTAACTTATTGATCTGGGTTAAAGCATCTTTGCGTTTGGCCTGCTCAGTCGTGCTTCGCTGGACAGTCAACAGTTTGTCTACTTCCTTGTTCGAGTAACCAGGGTTGTAAGACTCCTTTGTATAGTAAAGCGAATAGTAAGTGTTGTCGGCATCGAGCGTCCAACCACCCCACCCAAAAAGGATGGCGTTATCCAACTTGCCTGCACGGTATTCATCAAAGAAAGTAGCCGCTTCTTTAGGTTTAAGTTCTACCTGAATTCCGGCTTTTTCAATCATAGATTTGACCGTAAGCGCAACTTCTTTATCCTGGGCACTTTGAGCTTGATAATTATAAACTATTTTTGGACTGGCAACGCCTGACTCTGCTACCAGTTGTTTAGCCTTATTCAAATCGTAGGCATAGGGTTTGAGGCTGTCCTCGTAACCAAAACTGAATGGGCTTTGCCAGATAGCCTGGGGAATACCATATCCGTTCAAAATGGTGTCGATGACGGCCTTGGTATCAATAGAAGCGGCAATTGCCTGGCGAATTTTAAGATTATCGGTTGGGGCTTTAGAGGTGTCAAGGCGTATCCCGCTAACCGTGGGTACCCCTACCACCACCACCTTGCGGCCCTTAGCCGTTTTTGCACTTTCGGACTGTGAAGGGGTTACGGTAAGAATGTCTACCCCGCCGCTTAAAAATTCTGATAAACGAGTGGCTTCGTCCGGAATGATGCGATAAACTACTTTCTTGAGTTTAGCCTTTTGCTGTCCAAAGTAGCCATCGAAAGCTTCCAGGGTCAGGCTATTATCTTTTTTGTATTCGACAATCTTAAAGGGTCCCGTTCCGGGAATGCTGGTCTGACTAACGTAATCATTTCCCTTTTCCTGGATAAATTTGGGGGGTACAATGGCTGCGCCATAGCCTGCCAACTTAACAATCATAACCGGGTCGACTTCTTTAAATATAAATTTGACGTTGAAGTCATCAATCTTCTCTACTCGATCAATCGAGGTATAATTGAAACGCTGTGGGGACTTGTTAGCCGGGTCAAGCAGACGAGTAAAGGTGAAAACCACCGCATCGGCATTGAAATCTTCCCCGTTATGAAACTTTACGCCCTTCCGCAACTCCATCGTCAGAGTTTTGTCGTCGATATATTTCCAGGAAGTAGCCAGTCCGGCCCCTTCAACAATTTTCAGGTCGGTATTGCGGTAAACCAGGGTGCTAAATACATTTTGCTGCCACCGGCCATTGTTTAAGGCATAGGTCATAATCGGGTCAAGACTTTGAACATCTCGGTCAAGGGCCAGAGTAAGCGTTCCAATTGCCGGGCCGCTTGCAGCCCCGGCTGTAGTTCCAGCAGCAGTGGTAGTCGAAGCGCTGGCGGCTGTAGCAGCCGAAGTACCACCGGCAGCCGTCGTGGTAGCCGGTGAACCGGCAGCCGCAGTCGTAACCTGGGCCGAAGCAGCCGTGGTAGCCGAAGACGGGGCGGTAGTAGAGGTGGCATCACCACAGGCAGTCAGCACCAGGCTCATAATCAGTATGATACTGAGAAAGGCCGGTTGCCGAAATCCTCTAATGGTTTTTGTCTTAATCATATTCTATTCTCTCCATCCAAATAAAAAGATGCTGTCGTTCTAAAAGAAACCCCCACAATAGCGATGGTGGGATTTCCAAAAAATACCCGCTTTGTAATCAATCTCTCCTTTCGGTTATGAACCTTAAAAGAAACGAAACTGGGAAATTGTCGCTTTGGGTTATAACTATAACAGTCCAAAATCCGCTATATAATTAAAATGGATTAGCTTGTTTAACTGGGGGAACCCCACAGGCTTCTTCAAAGGTACTACAATCACTTTTACCGCATTCAAAATCCTTAATGTTCCCCTATGTTTCCCAGGAAGCTGGATATTTGATGCAGGCTTAAACTTTCCCTTCGTATTTTGCTAATATAAAAATTATACCTATATCAAAAATAAAAGGAAGAACAGTTCTAAAATACGTTTGTTTGTAGTTACCTATAGCAGTTCTAATATACTAGTTTAAGTTTACTTCATAAATGCCAGATTGTCTATACTCAAAGCCACATTTTTCTAAAATTACTTACTAACTTTTCCCTTGACTAAAACGAGACCCGTGATGGCTCTTCTGAGAATAAGTCTTCATCCGACGGCTCACAGGCCGTCGGATGGTATTATCAAGTTAGAAAGTAGTTGAGAGCAAATTGTGAGATACTGTAATGGCGGTATTGTCAAGTTAAATTTTTTGAACAGACAAATTGAGAGATGATTTAATTCAAGGCTTTCCTGACAAGGAATTCTGTTGGTTATTAGCTTTTAGGCGGCTATAGACAGCCTGGTTATTTCATTCCAGGTCCCAAATTGCTCCTTCATTTTGGCACGATAATCCGAGGCAC
>JAYSXP010000168.1:0-5785 GCA_043717125.1 Polyangiaceae bacterium
CGCGGACCCACTGCCTTCGAGGAGCTTCGCGAGGATCGCGCGAACGCTCGTCTCGGCGTCGCCGCTCGGCGACTCCTTCTTCGGCCGGACGAGCGCGACAGTGCCTTCTTCGCTGATGTAGACGGTCCGAGGGTCGACCTCGCCGCCCGCGGCTTGGCTGCCGTCGGCGACCTCGAGGGTGAGGTAGCCCGCGAGCTCGGGCGCGAGCGGGACGCGCTTCGCTTCGACGACCGCGAAGACGTCTTCGAGGGTGACCGATGACTCGAGCGCGCTCATCAGGCGGCGGTCCCTTCGGACGCGTCGCTGCTCGAAGGGCGCATCGGGATGCCGGCGTCGGCGAGGAACGCCTTGGCGGCCGCGATGCGGTACGTTCCGTCGTGAAAGATCGAGGCCGCGAGGACCGCGCTCGCGTGCCCGAGGAGGATCCCGTCGCGAAGGTGCTCGAGCGTGCCGGCTCCGCCGGACGCAATGACCGGCACGGGAACGGTCTCCGCGATCATACGGAGCAGCTCCAGGTCGTATCCGCTGAGTGTGCCATCGCGGTCCATGCTGGTGAGCAGGATCTCGCCGGCGCCTAGAAGAGCGACTCGTTCCGCCCACTCACGGGCGGAGAGACCCGTTCGAGTCCTACCACCGTGGGTCACGACTTCCCAATTCGCCGCTACCGGTTTGTCCGAAGGAACGGCGGGGGTCCTCCGAACATCCATGGCGACGACGATGGCCTGCGAGCCCCAGCGCCCCGCGCACCGCCGGATGAGCTCAGGATCGGACACTGCCGCGGAGTTGAGGCTGACCTTGTCGGCGCCGGCCTCGAGGAGCGCCTCGACGTCGGCCTCGGTCTTCACGCCGCCGCCGACCGTCAGCGGCGTGAACGTCTGGTCGGCCGTCCGCGCGATCACGTCGAGCATCGCGCGCCGACCGTCGACGGTCGCGGTGATGTCGAGCAGCGTGATCTCGTCGGCGCCTTCCTCGTCGTAGCGGCGTGCGTGCTCGGCAGGGTCGCCCTTGTCACGCAAGTCGACGAACTTCACGCCCTTGACGACGCGTCCGTCCTTCACGTCGAGGCACGGGATGATCCGCTTGGTCAGCATCCCTCGCTCGCAGGCCGATTAGACCTTGACGGCGTAGCCCTTGCTCTCGTGAGCCTCGAGGAGCTTCTCCACCGAGGCGAGGTTGTTCTCGATCGACTCGTGGACGATCTGGGTCATGACCGCGCTCGCGCCCTTGAGCGCCTCGTAGTAGCGCTGGCGCTCCGTCGAGTGGACGATGGCCGGAGGAAAGCCGTTCTTCAGGAGAAGAAGGTTCATGAAGAGGCGTGCGACCTTGCCGCTGTCCGTCGTGAACGGGAACACGCGGAGGAGATCATAGTGCGCGCGCGCGGCGATGCGGACGGCGCTGCGGGTGCGCCGTGTCTCGGGGTCGTTGATCCAGTCGAGGATCTGCCGGACCTTGTAGGTGATCTTGTCGGGCGGCGCGTACTCGTGGAAGTACAGGCGGTGCTGCGGGATGTCCTTGCGGTACTTCACCGTCTTGATGTCGCCCTCCTCCGGATGGAGGATGAGGTAGATCTTCTTCACGACGTCGATCGTGACGGGCATGCGCTTCTTGCGCGCCTGACTCGCGAAGTCGCGGACGTATTCGAGCGCCTCGCGATGGCGGCGGATCTCTTCGCAGATCGGCTGAATGCTGGAGTCCGTCCCCACCGGGAAGGTGGGCGCCGCCGGGTCCGGCTGGTCCACGGCCGAGCGGAGCTCGATCGGGGTGTAGACGGAGCCTTCGAGCGCGCTGTCGTGGTAAATCCACGACATATCGAGACTCTCTTGGTAGGCGCGCTGGAACTCGGGCTCGGCCTTCGCCAGCCGCTCCTCGAGGGAAGCCCAGCGCTCCTCGAGGGTGAGCTGTTTGGGCGGCGGCTCGATAGCGGCAGCAACCGCCAGCTTGCGCTTGGAACTCTTCGCACGCGAAGCGTTCCCGCTGCTCGCCGCAGGTGCGCTCACGGGGTCCTTCTTGGACGATTTCGCTGAAGCTTTCGCCGCCATTTTGCCCTTCACCGCGCACGTTGCGCAGCGGCCGCGGAGGCTAGTGGCGCAAAGTCGCGTACGTCAAGGAATGATGCATTATGCAAACAAGCTCGGAGACTTACGAGAGGGGTAGGGAAACGTGCGCAAGCCAGAATCAGACGCGACCGCGCGCGTCAAAATCGACCGATGGGTCGGGAGTCGGGCTCTCGACCGCGCTCCGTACTCGCGGTAACGACGCCCCCCCGAATGCTCCACTCGCTCACGATCGACAACGTCGTCCTCATCGAGCATCAGGTCCTCGAGCTCGGCCCTGGCTTCAACGTCCTCACGGGAGAGACGGGAGCGGGCAAGTCGATGGTCGTCGACGCGCTGGCCCTCGTGCTCGGTGGGCGTGCGCAGCCGCAGGTCGTCCGGACCGGCGAGCGAGAGGCGGAGGTCGCCGCCCTGTTCGAGGTCGAGTCGGGCTCGCGCATCGCCGCCAAGCTCGAGGCCGCGGGCGTCCCGTGTGACGGCGAGCTGATCGTCCGTCGCGTCGTCCAGGCCGAGGGGCGCAGCCGCGCATTCTTGAACGGGAAGATCTCGACGGCCACCCAGCTCGCGGAGCTCGCGCCCGACCTCTGCGATATCGCCTCGCAGCACGAGAGCGTCAGCCTCACCGACCCCGCGACGCACCTCGAGTACCTCGACGCGTTCGGCAAGCTCGACGCGCTGCGCGATGCGCTCGGCGAGAAGGTGGCGAACCTCACGGAGGTCGTCCGCGAGATTGGTCGCGTGCGCGAGGCCGAGCGCGATCGCGCCGAGCGCGAGGACTTCCTCGCGTTCCAGCTGAAGGAGATCGAGGAGCTCGATCCGTCCCCCGGCGAGGAGACCGAGCTCGAGAGCGAGCGCGCGCGCCTCCGTCACGCCGAGAAGCTCCAGGTCGCGACACAGGGCGCCGCCGACCGCCTCTACGAAGGCGAGGACACGGTGTGTGACCAGCTCGCGCGAGTCTCGTCGGACCTCGACGCCGCCGCTGCGATCGATCAGACGCTCGCTCCGGTTGCGCGCTCGGTCGAGGCGGCGCGCTCCGAGCTCGCCGATGCCGCCCGCGCGCTCGCGCGCTACGCCGAGAACATCGAGTCGAGCCCGTCGCGTCTCGCCGAGGTCGACGACCGCTGGTTCCGCTTGCAGAAGCTCCTCCGCAAGCATGGGCCGTCGACGCACGAGCTGCTCGCCCATCGCGACGACGTGAAGAAGCAGCTCGAGCAGCTCGCGGGTGCGAGTCAGCTCCTCGTCGAGCTCGACGCGAGACGCGAGGCGTGTCTTGCAACCGTGTCCGCCGAGGCGCGCGCGCTCTCGCGCAAGCGTCGCGACTCGGCGGCGAACCTCGCGGACGCGATCGGGCGCGAGCTCAGTGGGCTCGGCATGGGCCGCGCACGCGTCATCGTCGATGTATCCGCTGTGCCAGCGCCCCAGGCCGGCGATCTCCCCAACGTCGACGGCGCGCGCGTCACCGCGAGCGGCATCGACCGCGTCGAGTTCCTCATCGCTCCGAACAAGGGCGAGGATCCGCGCCCGCTCCGCAAGATCGCGAGTGGCGGCGAACTCTCGCGCGCGCTCCTCGCGCTGAAGCGCGTCCTTGCCGAGAAGGGGCCGGCCGGCCTCTACGTGTTCGACGAGGTCGATGCGGGCGTGAGCGGCGCGATTGCCGAGGTCATCGGCCGGGCCATCGCGGACGTCGCGCGTCATCGCCAGGTGCTCTGCATCACGCACCTCCCGCAGATCGCCGCGCTCTGCGACCACCACTTCGTGATCGACAAGACCGAGAGGAAGGGCCGAACGACGAGCACCGTCAAGGCGCTCAGCCATCAAGAACGCGTCGACGAAATCGCGCGCATGATTGGCGGCGTGAAGGTCGGCGAAGCCGCGCGCCGCGCCGCCCTGGAGCTCCTCGCCGCAAAGAAGTGATCGCGACCTGCGACGCGGATGCTCGCTTGATCAGTTGTTCTTCGCGCCTGCCGCGACCCACGCTTGCACCGCCGCGCCCGCGACCGGGTTCGGGGTGTCGTCGTCGAGCGGCATGCCGCCGCCGAGCCAAACGAGCGGGGACTGGCCGACGAGGCCGATCGGCGACTGCGGACCGTTCGCCGGCGTCACCAGGCCCGCCTGCACCATTGCAGCGAAGCACTCGCTCGCGCTCGTCCCGCACTTGAAGCCGGCGCGTGACGTCGTGTGACAGCCGCCCGGGCCGCTGCAGTGACCAGGCGTTCCTGGTCCGATGTATCGTGCATAGATCTGCGTCCACGTCGGCGCGCCCGCAGCGGCCGCCTCGGGGGATGCGTCTGCCTGCGCTTCGGCGCCGCCGTCCGCGCCTGTTTCGTGGCCCCCCGCGTCGGGCTGCGGGTTGCCGGCCACGAGGCCGTAGACGACGAGCTGGTTCGAGGCCGTGCCCACGAAGACCCGCCCGTTGGCGATCGTCGGCGGCGCGAACTTCGCGACCGAACCTAGTCCGTCGTTCGAGCTCGCGTCGCTCGACCAGAGCTCGTGCGTGACGTCCAGCGCATCGAAGGCCTGGAGCACGCCGGCGCCGGCGCTCTGCGCGAGGCCGGGGCTCGTGCGCTTGGAGCGCACCGTCCAGAGCACCGCGGTGCCGAGAGTCTCGCCGTCGGCCGATACCGAGAGCTGCCCGCCCGGATAGCCGATGAGCGAGCTCGTGTTCACCTGCGCAGGCAGCACCATCCTCGTGCCGTCGAACTTGAAGGACTTGAGCCGGTCGCCGGTTCCCCAGAGGTAGTAGTTGCCGCCGGTTCCCTTCTTGTAAAACGCCGCGCCGCCGTACATGCCGCGCGCGCTGCCCTGGAAGCGCTGCACGATCTGCGAGTCCTGCGAGGCCATCCCGCCCATCTGGTTCTTGTTCACCAGGAACCCAAGACCACGCTTGTCACCCGTGACGAGCAGCTGCGTTCCTGGGATGAGCATGCCGCCGGTGGACCCGAGGTCGAGGTCACCGTCGTTCGCGGTGCTCGAGTCGAAGGGCGTGAAGAAGCTGCCGACGCTGAAACCCGCCGCGCTCGGCTTCAGCCGCACGATGCTGTTGCCGAAGTTCTTCACGCCGTCGAAGGTGCCGTTGCCGCTCACGTAGAAGACATCCCCGTTGTCGTCTGCGTTGAGGCCGACGCCGCCGTGCCAGATGCCGCCTTCGCTGCCGCTCGGCGTGTCGATGTGAACGGCGGTCTGCTGAAGCGTGGTGGCGTCGTAGCCGAGCACCCAGCCGTGGTACGGGCCGATGTCGCAGTTCGACGCGAAGCCGAGATAGATGCCGCTTCCAACCTTGAGGAGGCCGGGCCGGTTCATGTGCCGGAGCGGGTCCATCGTGAGGACGCCAGCCACGCTGCCGGCGCCGTTCCCAGGGGCGCTCGCCGTGATCGCGACGGGGCTGCTCGGGCGCGGGAGACCCGTCGCGATGTCGAGCGCGTGGAGCCGGTGGATGTACGTGCCGTTCTCCTTCGTCTTCGCGGTGAACCAGATCGTCTTCGCCGCGAGGTCGATCACCGGCGTCGCCGTGATCCCGATCTCCGGCGTGAGGAGGCCGCAGCCGGTGTCCTGCGCGGGCACCGAGGGGCCGAAGTTCTTCTGCCAGAGAGGCGGCGCGTTGGGCCGCAGGTCATCGGCGTCGAAGGCATAGACGCTGTTGTGCTCCGTCGCGACGATGGCGACGTTCTTCCCGTTCACGCCGCCGACGTAGAGCGGCTGCGCATAGACCTGTCCGTCGAGGTTGCGCGTGA
>JAYSXP010000169.1:0-5758 GCA_043717125.1 Polyangiaceae bacterium
CGGTCGTGGACGAAGTCGTCGAGCGCCGTCGCGAGGATCGCGGTCATCGCCATGTGCAGGAAGTTCGCCGTCAGGAAGCGGCCGAGCCCGGTGTGGAGGTCGCCGCCGGCGAGATAGCCGAGGTTCTCCTCCGCCGCGAACCCGAGTCCCACCATCGCGCCGCACACGAGCACGTCGAGCTTGTCGCCCCACTTTCGCACGATGAAGAGGAGCGGCGTGAAGAGGAGCAGCTTCGAGGCCTCCTCACGTAGCCCGACGCCGAAGACGAAGAACAGGATGTCGCGGGTGGCATCTCCGGTCGCCACGAGCCGCAACTGCGCCTCCTCGACCGCGATCAGACATACCGTCGGCACCACGCTGAGGACGCCGAGCACGAACGCGAGCAGGTAGAAGAGCGAACGACGAAGCGGCTTCTCTCCGAGCTTGCCGAGGCGCGCGCAGAAGAACCCCCACGCAAGCGCCGCCACCGCCGTCATCACGAGGCTCGGCGCCGTGAAGCGCGGGCGCCATCCGTACGCGAGCCACTTCGCCGCCGAGCGCCAGTCGCGCTCGTGCACGGCGAACTGATACTTGGTCATCGGCGCGGCGCCGACCGAAACGCGTGCATCCTGCATGCGCTCACGGACGTGGTCCCAGGCATCCGCTTCCATCCAGATGAGCAGCGCGCGGTCGAGATCCTCGTGACGCTCGGGGAAGGCGAGGCCCTCGCGCTCGAAGCGCTTCGCGGCCTCGTCGAGGTCGTGCTGGTGGAAGGCCTCGCGCGCGACCGCGTGGTTGTACCAGGGGAGTGGAGGCTCCTTCGTCGCACCTTGCAGGATCGCGTCGCGGAGCCCGCTCGGTACGGCTCCCTTGTCGACGGCACGCCAGAAGCGCGTCACGAGTGAGGCGTCGGCCGGCAATGTCTTGTCGAGGAGCTCGTCGAGGGCGTCGTCGGTCATGACCGCGTCCTCGGGATGCATCGCGCCGTCGTCCCCGACCCCCGGCCCAGGAGATCCTTTCCCGGCGAGGCTGCGCAGGCGCAAGAGCACTTCCGCGCGCTGATGGTTCTCGATGAGCGCGATCGCGGTCGCGACGCTCGGCTTGTCGCGCAAGAGGCGGACGTAAAGTTGCTCCGCGAGCGCGAACTTCCCGGTCCGCGCGAGCGCTGCGGCGCGAGCCTCGTCAGGGAGTGTCTGCTGAACGGCACGAAGCGCGCCGAGGCCTACCGCGAACGTCACCACGACAAGGAGCAGCGCCGGCAGGAGCAGCCGCTGCTGCCCATTGGGCGTGAAGAAGATCCCGCGAAGGCGCTGCATCCGGGGGTCATTGTCGCGGAACGTCGGACGAACCACCACCACGTCGTCGCGTCATGTGACGCCCGGGTGACGGCGTCGGAGGATTCGCGGCAATCGGAGGCTCCGACCCCGTCGCAGATGCCGGCACGCTCGCATCGATCAGGGCATAGTTTTCCAAGGCAAGCCGCTTCGGGGTCCGCGCGGGCCTGGCTCTCCGCCAGAACCGCGCCGCGCTCCTCTTCATTGTCTCCAAGCTCTTCGCCCACTACGTCGTCTTCGTCCGCTCCTTCGGGCTAGGCCGCGCGGCGGCCGCGCTCGACAGGGCACGTCGTCGTGATCGGCTGGACGAATTTCGGCCGTCGTGTGGCGGGCCTGGTGACGGACGCCGGACGCTCGGTGGTCGTGCTGCCCGGATGACGATGTCGGTGCGGTCCTCGCGGAGACGTACCGGGCGCGTGCGGTGCCGACCTCGCGCCTCGCGACGTCGTTCATCCAGGGCCACGCAATCATGACACGCGCGCGCGCCACGCCATCAAGGAGACCAACGACCAGCTCGTGGCCTGCGGGCGTGAGACGATCAACGCCTTCGCCGTCGACTCCACGTCGGTCGTCTGGGCCGAGCAGCGTAAGGGCATCTTCCGCGCGGCCCGCTGACGCGCGCGCCTCGCCCCACCTTGCTATGCTGAAGCTCGATGAAGCCGAGCAAGGTCTCTCGCCGTGCGGTGCTCAAGGTCCTCGTCGCCAGCGCGCCCGGCACGGTGGCGTCGATGGCGCTTCCGGGATGCAGCAGCGACGATGACCGCGCGCAGGGGGCTCGGGATTTCTTCACCGATCCCGAGCGGCGTGCGCTCGGCGCGCTAGCGAACATCGTCGTGCCGTCGGAGCCGGGTGCGCCGGGAGCCGCGGAGCTCGGCGCGACCGCCTACATCGAGCGCCTGCTGACGGCGTTCGACGTCGATCCGCCCGCGCTCTTTGCCGACGGTCCGTTCTCCGGGAGGCAGCCGCTTCCGGACGGAAAGGGCGGTGGCGGTGCGCTGCCCCCCAACGACTTTCTCCGTTTTCGCCCGCTGGATCGCGTGACCGAGAAGGCGTGGCGCATTCGCCTCTACGGCTCGAAGGCCGTGGACGGCGGGACGCTCAACGAAGGTGTCGTCGCGCTCGCCGTCGGGCTCCGCAACCTCTTCAAGGACGGTCTGCGCACAGCGGTTGCGGAGGCGAAGGCTCCGATCGAGACGCTCTCGCCCCAGCTGCTTCGCGACGTGTTCGCCGGTCTCGATTCCGAGCTCCGGAAGGCCTTCGTCGACCTCGTCCCGCAAGCCGTGTGGGGCGCCCCCGAGTACGGAGGCAATCCCGGAGGGGCGGGGTGGAAGCTCATTCACTTCGAGGGTGACAGTCAGCCGCTCGGCTATTCGCTCTTCGACGAAGAAGCGGGCGTGTATCGCGAGCGCCCTGAATCTCCGATGTCGACGAAGGATTCCGCGCCCGACCCCGCGCCGCTCGACGATGGTACGCGCGCGGTGATGGCGCAGGTCGTCGCCTTCACAGACGGCAAGGTGTTCCCGTGAGCGGGAACAGGACCGTCCTCGGCAACGCCGCGCTCGCGGCCTTCGACGTCATCGTCATCGGGAGCGGCGCAGGCGGTGCGCCGGTCGCCGACGTGCTCACGCGCTTCGGGAAGAAGGTCCTCGTTCTCGAGGCCGGCGCCAACCACTTCGACGGGCTCGACGACCCTCGCGGTCTCGTCACGCGCTTCTCGAACGACGAGGTGAAGCAGTACTCGCGCGGCCTGATCAGTCCCGACAGCTACGTCGAGCCGCGCACCTTCCGTCCGAACGATGGCGCCGGCGATCGCACGTATGTCGGCGACGTGAACTCGCTGGCGAAGACGGTCGGCGGCGCAGGCGTTCACGCCGATCTCAAGATGCCTCGCTTCGCGCCGAAGGATTTTCAGCTCGGCACGCTCCTCGGTGACACCGTTGCCGGTGCGTCGTTCGCCGACTGGCCCGTCGACTACGACATGCTCGAGCCGTTCTACGCCTACGTCGAGCGGACGCTCGGCATCCAGGGCCAGCGCGGCTCGGACCCGTATGCCGGTCCGATGAAGGGCGACTACCCGATGCCGCCCGGCAACAAGATGTACGTCGCGTCGCGCATCGAGGACGGCGCGAAGAAGCTGGGCATCAACGTCTTTCCGTACCCGTCCGCGGTGAACTCGCGCCCCTACCAGGGTCGGCCGGCGTGCGTCGATTGTGGCTTCTGCAGCGGCTACGGGTGTCCCTCGAACGCGAAGGGCTCGCCGGCGGTCACGATGCTGCGCCGCGCGCTGCTGTCCCAGCTGTGTCAGCTGCAATGCGAGACGCGCGTAGTGAAGCTCGTCGCGAACGGTGCGGGCACCCGCATCGACGGCGTCGAGTGCATCGGCCCCGACGGCAAGCGCGTCACCTTCCGCGCCGATCAGTACGTGCTGGCCGCGAGCCCGATCGAGGACGTGCGGCTCTTGCTCTTGTCGGGCAACCTCGGCAACGCGAGCGACATGGTCGGACGCTGCCTCACGTTCCATCTGCAGACCGTCGCCGTCGGCATCTTCGAAGATCGCCTGCACAGCCACCGCGGCAAGGCCGTGTCGCACGGATTCTCCGATTTTCGCGGCGTGCCCATGGATCCCACGAAGCCACTCGGCGGGATCGTCGAGATCAGCGGCGGCCCCGGCGCCGTCGAGGAAGCCACGTTCTACGCGCGCATCCTCACCACACTCGGTCAGGAGTTCGACGGGGTGCGCTTCAAGCGCCTCATGCAGCAGAGCCCGGGTCGCGAGCGGATCGTCGCGCTCGTGATGCAAGCCGAGGACGCCCCGCAGGTGACGAATCGCGTCGACCTCGACCCCGCGGTCAAAGATCTCGATGGGCTTGCCGTCCCGCGCATCACGTACTCGAGCCACAAGTTCGAGCTCGGCGCGCGCGATTTCTACGCGCCGAAGCTCATGTCTCTCCTCCAGGCAAGTGGTGCGAAGTACGGGTTCGTCGCGCCCATCGACGAGATCTCCGCGTCGGCGCACGTCATGGGAACGCTGCGCTCCGGGGCCGATCCGAAGACGAGCGTCACCAACCCCGCGGGGCGTTTCCACGGAATCGAGAACCTCTATGCGTCTGACGGGTCGCTATTTCCGACCTCGTCGGGCTACAACCCGACGCACACGCTCGTCTCGCTCGCGACGCGCGTGGCAGGGGACATGGTCTTCCCCGGATCTCCCGAACGCGTCCTTGCATGATGCGCAGGCCGGCGTGGTGGCTCGTGCTCGCAGCGCTCGCGCTGCTCGCGGTCGCCGCGCCGCTCTGGAATCGCGGTCGGGGAGCGCGCGCGCCGCGAGCGGAGCCGGTGGGCGCGGTGGCGGAGCTACCTGCGGTGGCGGCATCGGCGGCGCCTCTCGGCGACGCGAGGGCAAGTGCAGACACGAGTGTCACGTGGCCGCCCGCGGCCCGACGCGTGCTCCACGTCGGCGACTCGACGCTCGGCTTCACGCAGGGCCTCGCGCTCGAAATGCGCGAGCGCTTCGAGCCCCTTGGCATCCACTACGACGCACACACCGAGGCGAGCGCAGGCCTGCACACCTTCGCGACCTCGAAGAAGCTGGAGGACCTGATTCGCGAGAAGTCGCCGGACGTCGTCCTCCTCACGCTCGGCATGAACAACCTCACCGCGCTCCACCCCGACTCGTACGAAGAGGACGTGCGGAGTCTCGTCGAACAGGTCGGGGGGCGTCCGTGCTGGTGGATCGGTCCGCTGTCGATCCCTCACAAGGACAACGGGCTCATTGCGGTTCTCGCGCGCGCGACGGCACCGTGCGGGTGGATGAGCTCGTACGAGCTCGCCATCGAGCGTCAGCCGGATGCGATCCATCCCACGCAACGCGGCGCGTCGCGCTGGGCGGACACGATCTGGGCGGCGCTCGGTCCGACTGCGCCCGATCGTTGACCGGTGCGCCCACCCTCGTCGTCGGCTAGGGTGCCGGCCATGGGCCCTGGCTTCGACTTCGCCGACTTCGAGAGGCCGCCGCGCGCGACGTTGCTCCAGGAATTCCTTCCGCACGGCGAGCTCTCGTCGCGGCTCACGCGCGCCTGATCCACTGCTGGAGCCCTTGCAGCCCTTGGTCGCTCGTCTCGTCGATGTCCCCGCTTCAGGAGCGCGTGCGCTTGCGCCAGCGCTCGCCGAGACGCTCGCCCGTCCCGAGCTCGAACCGTACGTCAGCCTGCGTGATCGCGATCTCGCGGGACGTGTCGACGGCCTCTTCGTCGCCGAGGGTGAGGTCGTCGTGCGCGTCCTCGCGTCGCCACGACAGACCCGCTTCCGCGTCCGGTCGCTGCTCGTCGAGCAGCGTCGGGTCGAGGCCATTCGTGACGTCATCGACGCGCTGCCGGACGAGGTCCCCGTCTACGTCGTCGCGCAACCCGTCATGGATTCGATCGTCGGATTCGCGATCCATCGCG
>JAYSXP010000170.1:0-5754 GCA_043717125.1 Polyangiaceae bacterium
CGAGCCTCCTTACACACGGCTGGGAGTGGGTCACGACGACGCTCGGCTACAACCGCGGCGCGCGCGTCTCGCCGCGCTCTTTCGCCGAGATCACCGCGGTGCTCGAGGCCGAGGGGCTGACCGTGTCGCGCGAGCTCTGCGCGGCGCGCGGCCTGTCAAATGTGCTGCTCGTCGCCCGTCGGACCTGAACCGTCACTCACGCGCGCCGAGGAGCACGCCGCGCTCGCCGAGGTCGGCCAAAAGCTGCGCCGCTCCCCCGAGCACGGAGTCGTCGAGAAGGACGCCGCTCGACTCGCAGGCCGCAGTGAGCGCCTGCGCCAGAGAAAGCCCCTCGAAGAGACGCGCCAGGATCACCGAGGCGAGCGGAGAGAGATCGAGGTACCGGGTGCAGTGCTCTCCGTCGCGATAGACGAGGAGGTCGACCGGGAGCTTCTCGGGAACGGCCTTCACGTCCTCGGCCGGAACTCGATGTACTGCCCATTCGAGATGGACGATCACGCGAGGGTCGCCGAACACGAGAGCACGATTCGCCGTCACGTCCGCGAGCGGCGGCGGCGTCGCGGGGCGCGGCGCGACGCCGATCGTGAAATCGACGAGCTCGAGCTCTGCGTAGTCGGCGAGCCAGGCCGGGATGCCAGCATCGGCCCGCCATCGCGGGGACGCCCAGGCCAGAAACTCGCTCGGCACGTCACGGAGGTGAGGCGTGCGCGGTCCCTGATCTGCGAGAAAGCCAGCCACGGAGCGATCGAGCTCTCCGGGCGCGTACACGTCGAGCCGGGCGCGGGTCCGCTCGAGCATCACGCCGATCACGTGGACGACGTTGTGCCGCACGAGCTGTCGATAGAGCCCGAGGCGGCGAGGCGAGGCGAGGATCGCCTCGGCATCCTCGGGGTCGACACCGTGCTTCGCGAGATAGGCCGCGAGATCGCCGCCCCACGCCGCCTCGGAGTCGCCGAAGCAAGCGTCCGCGATCATCGCGTGAAGGGCGATGACGCTCATGCGGCCTTCGCGGTCGCGCGGGTCCAGATTGCCTTCACCTTGGCGACCTCTCGGAGCAGCTGGTCGAGCGGCGGAATGGCCTGGTCTCTCTCGAGGAGCACCGGCACCGGGCCTGTACGCTCGAGCACGCGTTCGAGGAGCGCGAGCACGTCGCCCGAGCAGTCCGAGCCGTGCGTGTCGACGATGAGCATCTTCGAACGCTCGTCGGGATCGGTCGGGACGACGTCGCTCGACTTCCACGTGCCGTCCGTGACCCAGTCGTGGCCGGCGACGTGCATCTGCACGACGCGCTCGAGGGGCACCGTGCGCATCCACTCGTCGACGTCGAAGCCGAAGTTGGTCGCGTTCACGTACGCGTTGTTCACGTCGAGCATGAGCCCGCAGTCTGCGGCGTCGCACACGCGCGCGATGAACTCCGCTTCGGACATCTCGCGCTTGCCCGGATGCATGTACGAGCTGACGTTCTCGACGGCCATCGGGCGACCGATCGCGTCCTGTGCGCGCTTGATGCGCTCGGCGACGCGCGAAACCTCCTCCTTTTTGAAGGGGATCGGCAGGAGATCGTGCAGCACGACGCCGCCGAACGTGCTGAAGCAGAGGTGGTCGGAGTGCCACGGGCTCTTCACACGATCGAGAAACCTCGCGACACCCGCGAGGTAGTCCTCACGCAGCGGATCGGTGCCGCCGAGGCTCATCGTCAGCCCGTGCGTCACGATCGGATAGACCTCACGCGTGCGCTCGAGTGCCTCGTCGTAATAGCCGCCCCGGCCCATGTAGTTCTCGGGCGAGATCTCGAGGAAGTCGACGTGTGGCTTCGTCGCGAGGAGCTCGTCCACGAAGTCCCAGCGCAGCCCGAGGCCGACGCCATTCACGCTCTTCTTTGCTCCGGCAGTACTCACGGAACGCTCGCCAATCCACCCACGGACAGAACGCACAATACGAAGGAGGGGCGAGGGATGACCCTTCGCCCCTCCGTCTCAGCTCACTTCTTCGCGCTGCAGGTGCCGGCGCCGCAAGAACCCGAGCCGCCCTTCTTGGCGGGCGCTGCGGGCACCGGCGGGGTCTTCTTGCCCGTCGTCGTTGCGGGAGCCGGGGTCGCGGGCGTCGCAGCCGCGGGGGTCGCAGCGGCAGGCGTCGCAGCGGCCGGAGTCGCCGCCGCGGGGGTCGTGTCAGCCGGCTTCGCGTCGCCCGGCTTCGCCGCGCACGCGGCTTCGCCGGCCTTGTGGTCCTTGCCCGCGCCGCAGTGGTTCGCGCCTTCGGAGGACTTCTCCGTGGCAGCGCCGCTGACCTCGTTCGCGTTCACCGGGGTCTTGGGCTCCTCGCCACCGCAGCCGGCCATGAGGACGCCGGTTCCGAGGACGGCCAGCGCCCCAACAATGCTTTCAAGGGACAGATTCGGTCGCATACCACTCACTCCTGTTGATGATGGATAACTCGGGGGGGAACGTATCACGGCTGCGGCGTGGCACGAATATCGAGCGAAATGTCCGCCACGTCGGCGACCTTCGTGCCGAGCAGATTGAAGGCCCCTTTCGCGATCTTGCCGAAGCCGTCGCGCGGCCTGACGTCGTGCTCCGCGAGGGTTGCGCGGACGGGCTTCTTCGACTTGATCGTCATCGCCTTCGGTTTGTCCGGCGCAGCGCCTGAGGCGTAGCGGAACGTCACCTCGACGTCGGCGTCACGGTCGACCTTGTGCCCGTGGATGAGGAACTCGCCGTGCGTGGTGGCACTCACAGTCCGTACCTCGTCCGCGCCGTCCTTCGTCGCGACGACCTTCGTGAGGTCGGTCGCGCTGAGACCGTCGACCGAACGTATGGCGTAGACCGCGTAGCGGTTCGCGGCCTTCACGTCGTCGGGGACCTTGCCCTCCTCGCCGTCGGCCACTTCGAGCCAGGTGCGGGCGTGACCCGTCTGGCTCTTGTCCTTCTCCGCGTCGCCGAACGTCTTCGTGGTGAGCGTCGTCAGGTCGGCTTTGATCTCCCCGCGCGTCTCTGCGAGGTTCATGAGGTCGACGTAGAGCGTCCCCGTGGCTGCATCCGTGCCGGCCTTGATGTGCTCCTTTGGCGCAGGCATGTCGATCGACGTAATGCTTTTCGGGTCGATCGCGAACTTCGTCGACTTGGCGGAGGGTGTCACGGTCGAGGGCGCGAGCGAGCTCGCCGCCGGAGCGAGGTTCCGCGGCTTCTTGTCGTCGCAGCCGACCAGTCCGCCTAGGGCGATCGTCACTTCGAGGGTCGCGACGATGAAACGCTTCATTCCCGGCCTCCTGTCGCCTCGTGCGACGCACGTACTCTACGCGGAGTGCGCAGGACCGGTTTCGCTTTTGTCTGCCGATTTCGCGGCGAGGGCCCGACGACGGCGGATCTGCGCCGCCAGGGCGGGCGGGCCGATGAGCGTGGTCGCGAAGACCGCCGCCACGAGCGCGGCATAAACCCCCGCCGAGAAAAGCGGCGTCCCTCCGGGCGCGATGCGCGCACCGGCGTCGGCGAAGATGAGGCCGACCTCACCGCGCGGCATCATGCCGAGCCCGATCGTCAGGCGATCGGCGCTCTTGGCGCGAACGCCGAGGCCCGACGCGAGCTTGCCGATCACCGCGGTCACCGTGAGCACGAGCGCGAGCAGGAGGGTCGACGCGTCGAAGCCGGCGAGCTTCACGTTCATGCCGGTCCTCACGAAAAACACCGGCGCGAAGACCGCAGCGATGGGGCTCACGAAGCTCTCGAGCTTGTGCAGGCCGGTCGCGCGCTCGTCGTTGAACGGGCGAACGGTGACGTCATCGAGCAAGAGGCCTGCCGCGTAGGCACCTACGATGGCCGCAAGGCCCGCCGCTGCGCTCGACCCGGCGAGGAAGAGGCAGGCCGCCACCGAGACGGCGCCGAGCACGTGGGGCGCGCGCAGGACGGCGGCGAGACGCAGCGCCTTGCGGAACGTCCACAGTCCGAGCACGAGCGCGCCGACCACGAACGCAACCGCAGTCCCGGCGATCCGTGCGAGCGTCGAAATATCGGGCATGCCGCCGCCGGTCATCGCGACCGCCGAGACGACCGCAAGCACGATCAGGCCGAGCACGTCGTCGATCACGGCGGCGCCGAGGATGATGCGCGCCTCCTCGGTATCGAGCGCTCCCAGGCCCTGGAGCACGCTCGCGGTGACGCCCACGCTCGTCGCGCACATCGTCGCGCCGATGAAGAGGTGCACCGTCATCGGCGCCGCGGGGAGGAGCAGCCGGCTCGCCGCGATGCCGAGTACGCTCGGAACGATCACCCCGAGCACGGCGACCGATCCCGCCCGCGGCGCGACCTTCGCCATCTCGCGGACGCTCGACTCAAGCCCGACCTGGAAGAGCAGCAGCATGACGCCGAGCTCCGCGGCAAAGGCGATCTCCGCCCCCCGCGCGACCGCCGCGAGCCCCGGGATCGGAAGATTTCCGAGGAGCACGCCGCACGCGAGCTCACCGAGGACTGCGGGCTGCCGGAGGCGCAAGGCAACCTCCCCGCCGAGCTTCGCGGCGAGGATCATGGCCGCGAGCGCGAGCCAGGTGTGCGCGGCGACGCCGTGGTCCATCGCCGGTCATGCTAAGCGAAGCACCGTGTCTCTGCCTCGTTCCGTGCGTGCTGCCGCGTCGTCCAACGACGATGCGCTCGTCATCCCGATCACGGGAATGAAGTGCACGGCGTGCGCCAACCGCGTCGAACGTGCGATCGCGAAGACACCGGGTGTCGTCCGTGCCGAGGTGAGCTTCGTGACCCGCTCGGCGAAGGTCACGCTCAGCGATCCCTTGCATCAGCTCTCGAGCGCGCTCGAGGCGATCCTCGAAGCCGGCTACGAGCCGACGGCAAGCGCGGACCAGATCCTGGCGCGGCGTGGCGCGGCCGCAGCGGCCGACAGCGATCGAGACCGGCAAAGGCGCGACGCCTCACGCGCGGTCCTCGCGCTCGCCATCGCGGTCCTGCAGATGGTCTTCGGGATGCCCTTCATGGCGCACGGCGGCGCGATGGCGCCCGGCCTGGCGGGCCCGGCGATGCATCCGATGCTGCGATGGGCGCTCTGCCTCTCGACGCTCCTCGTGATCGTGATCGCGCGTTCGCTCTTCGTGCGCGCGTGGTCGGCGCTGAAGAAGCGCACAGCCGACATGAACACGCTCGTCGCGCTGGGCAGCGGAACGGCGTTCGCGTACTCGACCGCCGCCACCGCTTTTCCGGCCTGGTTCGCGACGGACGCACGGCTCCCCGACGTCCACTTCGAGGCGGCGAGCTTCATCCTCGCCTTCGTCCTGGTCGGTCGGACGCTCGAGGAGCGAGCGAGGTCGAGCACCACTTCGGCGCAGAGCGTGCTGCTCGCGCTCGTCCCGGCCTTCACGCGGGTGCTACGCGACGGCAAGGAGGTACGCGTCGCCGCGAGCGAAGTGCATATCGGCGACGTGTTCGTGCTCAAGCCCGGCGCGCGGGCGCCGGCGGACGGCATCGTCACGCAGGGCGGCTCGTCGTTCGACGAAGCGCTGCTGACGGGCGAGAGCCGGCGCATCGCCAAGCGTGACGGTGACCCGATCCACGCGGGCACGCTCGCCATCGACGGGTTGGTCCACGTGCGCGCGGTGCGGACCGGGACGGACACACGCGTCGCCCGCATCGCAGCGCTCGTCGAGGATGCACAGGCGACGCGCGCGCCCATTCAGCGGCTCGTAGATCGGACCTCTGCGTACTTCGCGCCGGGCATCGTCGCCGTGGCGACGCTCTCGGCGCTCGCCTGGTGGCT
>JAYSXP010000018.1:0-20861 GCA_043717125.1 Polyangiaceae bacterium
ATGCTCGGCCGCTCGTCGATGTCGTCTTCGCCGTCGGGCGGGTCGAAGACCCCGCGGGCGAGCAGGCCGTTCACGAGCGTACCGGTCCGGTGGCCTCGCGCGGGGTGAACGACGAGCCCCGCGGGTTTGTTGAGCACGATGATGGCGTCGTCCATGTAGAGGACGTCGAACTCGATGCCATCCTCGGCAAGGGCCTCGGTGGAGGGCGGGGGCTCGGGCTCGACGGCGATGCGCGAGCCCTCCTTCAGCTTCTCGGCGGCCTTCTTGACGACCCCGTCGACCGTGACGCCGCCGTGCTCGATCCAGCGCTGGAGCTCGGAGCGCGACGGCCCATCCTCCACCGCCGAGAGCGTCGAGGCGAGAAAGCGATCGAGACGCGCGCCAGCGGCCTCCCGAGGAACGACGAGGCGAATGGTGCGCACGCGGGGCCCTGTGAGGTGTGGGTGACCGCCGCTACCAGATCTTCGACTTGATGTGGCCCTTGGCCTTGATCAGGATGTCGACGAGGGCACGGTCGTAGAAGTTCTTCGGGTAGAGCGTGGCGTCGACGCGGCGCTTGTAGAGCGCGCGGCCTTCCTCGATCTCCTCGGAGAGAGCCTCGAACAGATTGTCATGCGTGATGCCGTTGACGATCTTCTCCTCGTTGTAGAGGGAGAGATCGCTCGCGATGGCACGCGCCAGGCGGCGGGCGGCTTCCTCGGTCTCGATGAGCGGCATACAGGCAGGTCTCCTCGGTGTGCAGGCTACAGTATCGCGAACGCACGAGTCGGATGTCAAAGGGACACGGCGTGCTACGCCTCCTCCATGCACGTACCCCCGCCTGAGGGGCCGCCTGCCGGCGGTTATGGCTCTGGCCCGCCCGCTCGCGCGTGCCGCCATCGTCACGCTCGCGACGGTGGGCGTGATCGTCGCGATGCTGGGCTCTCCCGGGGTCCTCGGGGTCCCCGAAGTGAAGATGACGCTCGGCCAGGTCGCAAAAGATGCGGCCCTGCGCTTCCAGCTCGACCATCGGGTGTGCCCGTCGGCCTCGCGGCTCGTCCTGACCGAGACCTCGTTCATTCGCAGCCGCAAATACCAGTCGAGGAGCGATACCGGTACGAGGCGGCGGCGACGTGCTTGCTCGCCGGAGGCCGGGGCGATCTGAACGGCGACGGGCGACTTTCGGATTTCATCGTTCGCGGTGAGGTCAGGGATGGACGCCTCGTGCTCTCCCCGAGTATCGAAGAGAACGACCCGGAGGAGTGAGACCAGACCCGTGACCGCCCGCACCTTCCCTTCCTTCGCCACCTTCGGCGCGGCCCTCGAGGACGCCGCCAAGGCCGACCCGACCCTCGGCTTCCGCTTCATGTCGGAGGACGGCGTCCCCGGCTTCGCGCCCAAGGCGCAGAGCGAGGCCTCGTTCTCGTACACGGCCCTCGAGCGCGCGAGCGCCCGTTACGGCGGCGCGCTCCAGGCGCTTGGCCTCCAGAAGGGCGATCGGGTCGCGCTGATCCTCCCTGCCGCAGAGGACTTCGTCCTCTGCTTTTTCGGCGCGATGCGCGCAGGGATCGTCCCCGTCCCGATCTATCCGCCGCTCGGCCTCGGGCAGCTGCAGGGTTACCTCGACAACACGCGCCACATCGTCGCCAAATCGGGCGCGCGCGCGCTCGTCACGACGGCGCAGATCAAGCGCATGCTCGGCACCGTGCAGTCGGCTTGCCCCTCGCTCGAGCAGGTCGTCGCGGTCGAGGCGATCCGCGAGTCGCTCGAGCTCCTGAAGCCCGTGAAGCTCACGGGCGACGACATCGCGTTCCTGCAGTTCACGAGCGGCTCCACGTCGCGCCCGAAGGGAGTGACGCTGACGCACGCGAACCTGATGGCGAACGTGAAGTGCATCACTCACGACGGCCTGCACATGAGCGGTGAAGACGTCGGCGTGTCGTGGCTGCCGCTCTACCACGACATGGGGCTCATCGGATTCGTACTGGCTCCGATCCTCTACCGCACGCCGATCGTGTTCTTGCCGCCGCTGCTGTTCTTGAAGCGGCCGGTGAGCTGGCTCCAGGCGATGACGCGCCACAAGGGCACGATCTCGTTCGGTCCGAACTTCGCGTATGCGCTCTGCGTGAAGCGGATCCGCGAGCGCGAGCTCGAGCGGATCGACCTGTCGAGCTGGCGCGTGGCGGGCTGCGGCGCCGAGCCGATCCGCCCCGAGACCCTCGAGGCCTTCGCCGAGAGCTTCGCGAAGGTGGGATTCTCGAAGAACGCGCTGCTTCCTTCGTACGGCATGGCCGAGTCCTCGCTGGCGATCTCGTTCACCGAGCTCTCGGAGGGCATGAAGACGCTCTCCGTCGACGGCGAGACGCTCTGGGCGCAGAACCTCGCCAAGGTGGTGCCCGACGACGACGACCACGCGGTGCGCCTTGTGTCGTGCGGCCGGCAGTTCGAGGGCCACGAGATCGCCGTCTTCGCCACGGACGACGCCGAGAGCGCGACCCCGCTCGCCGAGGACCATGTCGGCGAGCTGCGCATCAAGGGACCGAGCGTGATGAAGGCCTACTGGCAGGACGACGAGCGCACGCGGGAGACATTCGCCAACAGCTGGTTGAAGACGGGTGACCTCGGCCTCCTTCATGACGGTCACGTCTTCATCTGCGGCCGCTCGAAGGAAGTCATCATCGTCAACGGGCGCAACTACTATCCGCAGGACATCGAGTGGGAAGCGAGCCTCGTCGAGGGCGTCCGCAAGGGCAACGCGATCGCGTTCGGCGCCCGTGACAATACCGAGCGCGACCGCGAGCGCGTGGTGCTCGCGTTCGAGGTACAGGACGCCAACAAGCTGCTCGAGCCGAAGGAGCTCGTCCTCGACAAGCAGCCGCTCATCTCGGCGGTCCGCAAGGCCGTGCTCGATGGCATGAACCTCTCGCTCGACGACGTGGTTCCGCTCGCGCCCGGCGTCCTCCCGAAGACCTCGAGCGGAAAGCTCCAGCGCGCGAAGACGCGCGAGCTCTACGAATCCGGCGAGCTGCTCGCGCGAAAGAGCATGCGCGAGCAGGACAAGCTCTCGGTGCTCAAGGAAGCTGCGAAGAGCCAGCTCTCGTACTTCAAGCTCGCCGTCCTCGGCGGCCGCAAGACGGACTGAGCGAAGAGAAAAGAGACACGGGACACGGACCCACGTGGCGGCGTCTTCTCGCGTCGCCGACGGGCCCATTGCCATTTGGAATCGTTCTTACTAAGGTTCCACTCCCGATGACCAGTCGCGCCGAACGCATGCTCGCCGACCTGAAACGCGCGGGGCTCAAGCTCACGCCGCAGCGGATCGCCATCGTGCGCGAGATCGCCGACGACCTCAGCCACCCGACGGCCCAGGCGCTCTTTGAGCGGCTTCGGCCCGCGTTTCCGACGATGAGCTTCGCGACCGTCTACAACACCCTCGACGCGCTCGCCGGCTGCGGTCTCACGGGGTCGCTCAACCTCGGCGGCGCGGTCCGCTTCGATCCCAATACCGATCCGCACCACCACGCCGTCTGCGACGCTTGCGGGATGGTCGTCGACATCAACGTGGACATCGCGCTCGACGCTTCGGCCCCCGCGACGCTCAGCGCGAGCGGCTTTCACGTCCTCCGTGAAGAGCGCATTTACCGCGGTCTTTGCGACCGCTGCACCTCGTGAAATTCCTCAAAAGGAGAGACACAGCATGTCGAAGCAGCTGAATGGGTCGAAGACCCACCAGAACCTCAAAGATGCCTTCGCGGGCGAGTCGCAGGCCAACCGACGGTACCTGTACTTCGCACAGCAGGCAGACATCGAAGGTCTTCCCGAGATCGCCGGCAACTTCAAGGAGACCGCGGACGGCGAGACTGGCCACGCGCACGGTCACTTGAAGTACCTCGCGTCGGTCGGTGACCCGGCGACGGGCCTGCCGATCGGCAACTCGGAGAAGAACCTCAAGGCGGCGATCGCCGGCGAGACCCACGAGTACGAGACGATGTACCCGTCGATGGCGAAGAGCGCCCGCGAAGAAGGCTTCGACGACATCGCCGAGTGGTTCGAGACCCTCGCGAAGGCCGAGAAGAGCCACGCGGGCCGCTTCCAGAAGATGCTCGACACGCTCAAGTAATCGCGGGCCGCCGCAGCGAGAGGGACGCGGCGCGCCAACCCGGCACCGCGTCCCTTTTCTTTTTCGTCACGAGAGACGCCATGGCCAAGATCGATCCGAAGCCCAAGCAGCCTCCCGCGTCCAACTTCAGCGACGCACGCTACTGGGACGAGCGCGATCTCGAGGGAGAGCTGAAGCGCGTCTTCGAGGTCTGCCACTCCTGCCGGATGTGCGTGAATTTCTGCGGAAGCTTCCCCGACCTCTTCGCGCGTGTCGACCGCGACATCGAGACGAGGGAGGCGCACGGCGCAGAGCTCCTCGACGTGAACGACTTCACGTCGGTCACCGACCTCTGCTGGCAATGCAAGCTCTGTTACATCGAGTGCCCGTACACGCCGGACCAAGGGCACGCGTGGATGATCGACGTCCCTCGCCTTCTTCAGCGCGAGAAGGCGCACCGCGCGAAGCGCTCCGGCATCACGATCCAGGATCGCGCGCTCGGCGAGCCCGGGCGCCTCGGCTCGCTCATGGCCGGCACGTTCGCGCCGGTCTCGAACTTCGTGAACGCAAACCACCTCATGCGGAAGGTCAACGAGAAGGCCCTCGGCATCTCGAGCAAATTCCCTGTCCCGCCGTTCGCCGCGCAGACGTTCGCGAGCTGGCTCGGCACGCACACGCCGCTCGAGAGCGCGGGCACCGCGGGCACCGTGGCGATCTTCGCGACGTGCCTCGGCGACTACAACTTCCCGAAGCTCGCCGCGGCTACCGTGCTCTGCCTCGAGAAGAACGGCTACAAGGTCGAGCGCACGCGCCAGGAGTGCTGTGGCATGCCGAACCTCGACGGCGGCGACATCGATGCCGCGCGCGCGAAGGCGCGGTTCAACGTCGAGCAGCTCTACCCGCTCGTCGCGAGGGGCTTGCCGGTGATCGTCCCCGGGCCGACCTGCTCGTACACGATGAAGAAGGAATGGCCCGAGCTCCTCGGGACACCGGAGGCGAAGGCGGTCGCGGCGAACACCTTCGAGGCGATGGAGTTCATGGAGCGTCTCCGCCGCGACAAGACTCTCGCGAAGGACTTCACGAAGGGCTTCGGCAAGATCGCGTACCACGCGGCGTGTCACCTCCGCGCGCAGAAGATCGGCACGCCCGGCGCTCGCATCCTCGGGCTTCTGCCTGACACGGAGGTCGAGATCGTCGAGAAGTGCTCGGCGGTCGACGGAACCTGGGGAATGAAGGCGCAGCACTACGAGATGGGCCGCAAGTACGCCCAGAAGCTCAAGCGCGGCATCGAGGACGTCGAGCCGAAGCTCGTCGTCACCGACTGCGCGCTCTCCGCGCAACGCATCTTGCAAGAGAACGCCGTGCAGCCGCTGCACCCGATGGAAGCGCTTGCGGCCGGCTATGGCCTGAGTCTCGACTGACCCTAGGAGGGCTCCCATGAAGCGGATCGAACGTGGTGAAGTGTTGGGCCTCGCCGAATACGAGGCTATTCGTGAGCCGTTCCGCGCTCGCGTCATCGCAGAGAAGAAGGCGCGACGCATCGCCCTCGGTCCGAACGCTTCGTGCGTCTTCGAGAACCGCGACACCGCGATGATGCAGATCCAGGAGATGCTCCGCACCGAGCGCATCACGCGCGAGGCGGCAATTTTGCACGAGATCGAGACGTACAACCAGCTCGTCCCGGGCGACCACGAGCTCTCGGCCACGGTTCTCATCGAGATCGACGAGAAGCCTGACCGTGAGAAGTTCCTCTTCGAAGCGCGGGGCCTCGATCGCTCCTTCGCGATGCTCGTCGACGGCGTGCGCTGCCACGGCAGGCACGACGAGTCGCGCGAGAGCCCCGACCGCACGACGGCCGTTCACTACCTCAAGTTCCCGTTGGAGCCTGCCGCCGAGCGTGCGCTCAGGGACGTGCTGGCAAAGGCGCGCAAGCCCGGCGACGTCGCGGTCGCGCTCGTCGTCGAGCACGCGCGATACTCGGCGAAGGCGACGCTCCCCGCTTCGCTCGTGCAGAGCCTCGCCGAGGACCTGGCGTGATCGTCCACGATCGCACGGTTCGCTTCGAGGACATCGACGCTGCCGGGATCGTCTTCTTCGCGCGCTTTTCGAACTACTGCCACGACGCGATGGAGCGCTTTTTCGATGACCTCCCCGGCGGTTACGCCGAGCTCATCGTCGGGCGCAAGGTCGGTTTCCCGGCCGTGCACGTCGACTCCGACTTCACGGCTCCGCTCCGTTACGGCGACGTCGCGCGCATCGAGGGCACGGTCACGAAGCTCGGTACCACGTCATGTCACCTGCACTTCAAGGTGATGCGCGCGAAAGACGGCGCCGTCGTTGCGACCGCGAGGCACGTGCACGTGTGCTCGGACCTCGCGTCGCTGACGAAGCTCCCCTTCCCGCCCGATGTACGCGCCGCGCTCGAGCGCCACGTCAGCGAGACCCAGTCGTAAAATCGGCGCCGCTGCGGTCGCATCCCGGGGAGGCTCGCGAAGCGAGGGGCGGAGCCCCACCTGCAAGAGCGAATCACGCCGGGCCGGTCGCATCCCGGGGAGGCTCGCGAAGCGAGGGGCGGAGCCCCACCCGCAAGGCGAATCACGCCGGGCCGGTCGCATCCCGGGGAGGCTCGCGAAGCGAGGGGCGGAGCCCCACCTGCAGGGCGACCATGTCCTGCGGGTCGCGACCGCTCGCCTTGATCTGGCGAACCTTGTAGGCCATGTAGAGTCCGAACAGGAAGAGCGCGACGCACATCCACTGGGCGGGCGTCAGCCCCCCGAAGCGAGGGTCGGCCTGGTCGACGTCGCGCACGCGGAGAAAGTCCATCGCGAAGCGCACCGGGGCGTAGCAGAGCGCGGTCGCCACGACGTACGAGCCGGTCGCGAGCTTCTTGTTCCAGGTCAGCGCGAGGAGCGACGCGAGGATGACCGTGAACATCAGCTCGAGGAGCCCGAGGTCGAACTGCGGTGCGTTTCCCCAGCGAAGCTCGAGGTCTCCGCTACCCATGCTCAAGAGCTTCTGGATGCGCTCGGGGCGTCCGAAGGCGACCGCCAGCAGACTGCCCGCCTCGGCCTTCATTCCGGGGTGATCATGCACGACCGAGCAGCCGCTTCGCCCGAAGACCCATGCCACCGGGAAGACGCTTAAAATGAGATCGGCGAACGGCAGGATGGGCATCCCGACCTCGCGCTTCCGATACTTCGGGAGCGTGATGCCAAGCCACGGGATCGCCGGGCCCTGAACGGCCTCGTAGTACTTCCAGAGCGTGATGCCGATGAACGCGCCGATGAAGCCGCCGAACGAGCTGAGGCCCTCGTAGAGCAGGAAGATCGACCACGGCCGCTTCACGAACTCGGGCCAGTGGTAGAACACCTGGTCGAGCATGTGGCCGCCCAGAAAGCCTGCGACGAGCATCCACGTGATGAACGAGTTGAGCTTGTCGAGGTCGAGCCCGCGCTGACGGGCCCGACGCGTGGCGAGCCAGGTTCCAAGGATCACGCCGGTCGCCACGAGCAAGCCGAACGGATGCAGCGTCAGAGGACCGATCTTCAGGTCCGGCACGTGGATGTACGGGATCATCGAACGGCCTGCTTTCTAGCAGGTCCCGGCCGCCCGCGGACGATGATCGCGTCCTTCTCGCCCGCTTGGGTCCCCGGGAGGACCACCACCTCCCAGCCGCCGCACGCCCGGTGATAGAGCTCGGCCCTCGCTCGGGCATCCGGGCAGGAGGCCTCCGGAAAGCGCCGTTCCAGGGCTCCGCCAAGCCGATCCATCGCGTGGACTTGCGCCTCCGTGCGGTCCTCGGACGCGGAGGGATCGAGCTTGACGATCTGATCGGCCTCCGCCCAGAAGACCAGCATGTCCGCCCCCTCGACCCGGCCCGCGGCAACGACGCCGGCCTCCTCGGTGAGCGTCACCTCGAGGGTCACGAGGCGCGATTCGCGATCGGGACGGGTCGGCAGGAGGAAGTAAAGGTCCTCCTCGCGGCGGCTCGGGACGGTCCCCCATGTCGAGCCCGTTCGACCGCTCATCAGCGTTCGCAAGGCGGCAGGTCCCTCCGTACGAGGCACGCCATAGACAGCCTCGTCGAGCAGGACCCCGATGGCACCGAGGATCGCTTCTCCAACGGCGCGTCGCTGGACGGCCGCAGACTCGAGCTTCGCGTCGTCGTAGCGGGCCTTGCGCGCGATGTCGCGGAGCTCGGCTTCCTGCATGGTCGAGCCGAGCGCGGTGAGCAGCGCGAGCGCCGCCGCTGCGTGAGGGCCGTCAGGCAGATCGGCGAGATAGCGGCGCGCCCCCTCGTGCGTGGCCTGCGACGCTTCGAAGAAGCGAGGCTCCTCGTCCTCGAAGGCCGCATGGATCTCCTTGGCAAACGCGCCCTTCGGGTGGCGCTCGAGGTACGTCTTCGCGCGCGCGAGACGGGTGCCTTCAGCTCCCGCGACACGAAACGCACGGTAGTCCTCGAGATCGGAAGAGCTCGCGACCATCGGCTTCAGCGTGGCGCACGCGCCCGTGCTCACGAAGAGCGCGAGAGCTGCGATCGCGCGCTTCGTGCTCACGGCGCGCCTCCCTCGACGGGCGTAGGAATCACGGCAGCGTCCGCGAAGCCCGGGGCCGCCGGTGCAGCCGACGGAAGCGGCACCTGACAGAACGAGCACTCGCTCGGCGTGGCCGGCGCGTCGTCGTCGACGTACGTAGCGTACGTGTCGCACGAGGCCGCAGCGAGCGCGCGCAGGCACACTTCGCCGTCGTGGTAGAGCGGCCTGCACGTGGCCGGCAAGGCGATGTCGGCAAGCGCCTTCGGGTCGCACGCACTCCCGCAACGAGCTGTCGACAGCCCGCATTCCCGGCAGCGCTCGCAATCCTGGAGCTTGCGCGCATTGGCGTACTTGTCGCGATCGAGCTCGGTCGTCGTACGCCCGCACGCGCCCGTATCTCCGACGGTCGGCGCCATGAGCAGCACGCCGAGCAGCGCGATGGCGAGGGAGAGCGACCGCGATCTCAAGGCAGCACCTCGAACGCGGCAACGAACCCGAGCTGCCCGCTGAGCACAGGATACGTGACGGTCGCATGCTCACGCGTGCCGGCACCGTAGAACACGTCACCGACGACCTCCGCCGCGAGGCCGAAGCCGCCGAGGAAAAACCACGTCGCGCCGAGCCCAGCCTCGAGGCCCCACGTCACAGCCGGCGTCAGGACGATCGGCAAGCCGGCGCGCCCGTAGACCGCGAGGGAGCTCCACCGCCGCCACGCGAGGTACGACGGCGTCATCACCACCTGACCGACACCGTGCAACGCCGCCGACGTGCGCAGCGCGCCGCCGTGCTGGAGGCCGAGCGGGTTGCCGAACGTCGCGGCGAGCCCGATGTCGATGTACGGCGCTGTCCTCGAGACGCTCTCGGCGTCGTCGCCGAGCGGCGTGGCAAGGCGGTACGGATTGTTGAACCGAAAACCGTCGCCGAAGAACGAGGTCAGAAAGAGCTGGACGTACCCAGGCTTGGTGCGAAACGGATCCGGCTCCGGCTTCGGCGTCTCCGGCGCCGCGTCCTCCTCGCCTTGCGCACGCGCCTCGCGCGCCGTTTCGAGCGTCGCCGCCGCAAGGAGCGCCGCGAGGACGCACGACCGCCGCGCCCCATAGCTCGCACGAGTACGGACTCCGCCCATCAGCTCCGATTGACCCGAACCTTGGGCTTCGCGCCGAGCAGCGCGAGCTGACCGCACGCGGCGCTCACGTCGTCGCCGCGCCGGCGGCGGATGAAGCAGGAGTAACCGGCGTCACAGAGCACCTGCTGAAACGCAAGGACGCCCTTCAGGTCTGGCGGACCGAGTGTCGAGGCCTCGATGGGGTTCATCGGGATCAGGTTCACCTTCACACTGAGGCCGCGAAGGAGCTTCGTGAGCTTCTTGGCCTCGTCGATGGAGTCGTTTTTTCCCGCGACGAGCGTGTACTCGATGGTGATCCGGCGACGATGTGGCAGCGGGTAGTCACGGAGCGCCTGCATCAGCACGGCGAGCGGGTACTTCTTGTTGATCGGCATGAGGCGCGTGCGCGTCTCGTCATCGGCCGCGTGAAGAGAGATGGCGAGGCCGATCTGCCCACCGAAGTCGGAACCGAGGCGCGCGATCTCCGGCACGAGGCCGCTCGTCGAGACCGTGACCTTCCGGCTGGAGAGCGCGATGCCGTCGGGGTGGGTCAAGAGGCGCAGCGCCCGCACCGTCGCGTCGTAATTGTGGAGCGGCTCGCCCATGCCCATGAGCACGACGTTGCGGATCCGCTCGTTCGCATCGAGCCGCGCGCGGCCGATCAGGACCTGCGCGATGATCTCGTCGGCACGCATGTGACGCTTCAGGCCCGCAACGCCGCTCGCACAAAAGACGCAGCCCATCGCGCAGCCGACCTGTGTGCTGATGCACTGGGTGACCGGGATGAAGGGCTCACGCACAGCGACGCCGGGGGCGGCCGGGGTCTCGACCTCGTCGTCCTCGTCGTCGACCGCCGCGGCGGCGTCCGCGTCTTCGTAAACCGGATCGTTTCCGTACGGCGATGGGAGGTCGGAACGGCCTCTCGTCACGCGCGGGATGAGCACGGTCTCGACGTTCGTGCCGTCGTGCATCCCGACGAGCAGCTTGCGCGTGTCATCCGCCGCGCGCCGCTCGCTGACGATCGACAGGACTCCCGTGAGCCCCTCCTGCGTCAGGCTCTCGCGCAGCGACACCGGGAGGTCCGTCATCTTGCTGGCGTCGGTGATGCTCCGCAGATGAAGCCACTTGAAGACCATCTTGCCGTGGAACGTCCGACCTCCGAGGCGCACCATTTCCGCCGCCCACTCCTCGGGGAAGCGGGCGAGCGGAAGCGTGCTCGGGTCAGGCTTGGAAACGTGAGGGGGCCGCGCCGGAGGCGTGGGTGATGACGGAGCCACGAGTGGAGTCTACCCCTTCTCGTTCGTCTTGCGCTCGGAGGCCTTCGCCTCTTCCCAGTACGTGTCGAGCACCTCGAGGGGGAGGTTCTCTTCCCCGCCGGCGCCCCAGCCGCCGTGGACGCTCTTCACCCGGCTCTCGACGTGGGAAAAGCGTCGGGTGAACTTGTCGATGGTGCGGCGCAAGGCTCCCTCGGCATCGACCTTCGCGTGGCGCGCGAGGTTCACCAGGGCGAAGAGGACGTCGCCCAGCTCGTCCTCGATCGCCTTGTCGTCGCCGCTGGCGATGGCCTGGTCGAGCTCGCCCATCTCCTCGGTGACCTTGGCGCGCGAGCCGCTCGCGTCCGCCCAATCGAAGCCGACGCGCTCGACCTTCTCGCCGATCCGCTGCGCGCGCGTGAGCGCCGGGAGGCTTCGCGGAACGCCGCCCAGGATGCCGCGCTCGCCCTTCTCCTTCGCTTTGATCTTCTCCCAGTTGCGGAGGACCTCGTCTGCGTCCTTCGCGTCCATGTCGCCGAAGACGTGCGGGTGGCGATGAACGAGCTTCTCCACGATGCCGGAGACGACGTCGTCGATGGCGAACGCTCCTTCGCTGCGACCGAGCTCGGCCTGGAAGACGACCTGAAGGAGGAGATCCCCGAGCTCCTCGCGAATGGCCTTGCGGTCGCCGGAGTCGATGGCGTCGATGACCTCACAGGCCTCCTCGAGAGCGTACTTGCGGAGCGTCTCGAACGATTGCTCGCGATCCCAGGGGCATCCGTCCGGCGCCAGGAGGCGGCGCATGACCGCCACGAGGCGCGTGAGAGTGGAGCCATCCTGGGCCTCCAGGGTGGGCACGGGGCGCGGAACGTCCTCATCGAAGCGCGGGAGCGACATGCCCGCGGGATTTAGCACGTAACGCGGAGCGCCCACGAGGACGGAGGTGATACACTTGAATGCATGCCTCGCGAGGCCGGGAAGGATCCTGGAACGAGCTTCCGGCGGAAGATGATCTTCCTCGTGGTCGTGCTCGTCCTCGGGCTGGCCTACCTGCTGCGCGACGTCCTCGTGCCGCTCTTCCTGGCGTTCCTCCTCGCCTACGCCCTCGACCCCTTCGTCGACCGCCTGGAGGCGATGCGGGTCCCCCGGCCGCTCGGAGCGATCGTCGTGATGCTCGGTATCGCGGGTCTCGTGAGCGTGGTGCTCGTCTACGCCGTCCCGATGTTCGTCGACGAGGTCCGCGACGCGTCGAGCGCGCTGCCGGATCAGATCCTCGCGCTCCAGTCTCGGATCGAGCCGTGGTTCGCCACCCAGCTCCACGTGAAGCTCCCCCATTCCGTGGGCGACCTCGAGAAGGCGCTCACCGAACGACTGCAATCCGGGGGCGGCTACGACAACGCCCGCTCCTTCCTCTTTGGTACGATCGGCTACGTCGGAGTCGCGCTCTCGGCGCTCATCGTCCCCGTGTTCGCGCTCTACCTGCTCATCGACTTCGACCGCATCGTCGCAAGGGTGGAGCAGCTCGTGCCTCGCCGCTGGTCGCCCCCGATCAGCGACGTCGCCCGCCAGATCCACAAGACGCTCAGCGGCTATGTGCGCGGCCAGCTCACGGCCAACATCGTGCTCGCCGCGCTCTATGCGACAGGCCTGCGGTTCGTCGACATCCGGCTCGCCGTCCCGATCGGCGTCCTCACCGGCATGCTCGCCTTCGTCCCCTACATGGGCTTCGTGATGGGCCTGCTCCTCGCGATGTCGATGGCGATCCTCGACTGGCACGGCCCGGGCACGCTGGTCGGCGTCGTGGTCGTCATGGGTGGCGTCCAGGTGATCGACGCGATGGTGATCACGCCACGCATCGTCGGGCGCTCCGTCGGGCTCGCACCGCTCGAGGTCATCCTCACGATGATGGCCGCGGGGTCGCTCTTCGGGTTCCTCGGGGTGCTGCTCGCGGTCCCGCTCGGCGCCGTGGCAAAGATCCTCGTCCAGCGCGCCGTGAAGGCCTATCTTGCCTCGGACTTCTACAACCGGACGATCGGGCAGCTGCGCAGCGAAGCCGTCACCGTGGCGACCAGCGCTCCGCCGACGCCGATCTCGTCCGCACCGACTCCACTGCGCGGCGAGACCGCGCGCATCGTCGCGAAAGGGAAGCTCTGATGTCCGAGGTCACAGCCATCACCGTGGGGCGGACCGTCGTAGTCACCCTCAACCGCCCAGAGGCGCGCAACTCGCTCACCAAGGAGGTCGTGCAGAAGCTCGCCGCATCGATCGAGAAGGCCTCTGCGCAGCCCGACGTGCGCTGCGTCGTCCTCACGGGCGCGGGCGGACATTTCTGCGCGGGCGCGGATCTGCGGCGGACCTTCGCCGAGGATCCCGACATCATGGATCACCTCGACGAGTACATGGACGCGTTCCACTCGCTCATCCGGGCCATCGTGCGCTGTCCAAAACCGACCATCGCCCAGATGGATGGCGCAGCTGTGGGCTTCGGCGCGGACATGGCGCTCGCGTGTGATCTGCGAATCGCCAGCACGTCGGCGTACCTGCAGGAGAAGTTCGTGAACATCGGACTCATGCCCGACGGCGGCGGAACGTTCTGGCTTCCGCGCCTCATCGGCACCGCGCGGGCGATGAAGGCGATGCTGCTCTCGGACAAGCTCGAGGCGAAGGAGCTCGACTCGCTCGGACTCCTCTGCGGGCTCGTCCCTCCCGAGGAGCTGAACGCCGCTACGATGGCGCTCGCGCAGCGTATCGAGCGCGGGCCGCCGCTTGCGTTTGCAGCATTGAAGAGCGCCGTGTACGGCAGCCTGGGCGACATCGAGGCCGCGCTCACGCGCGAACGCGAAGGCCAGCTGAAGCTCCTGAAGAGCGCCGACGTCATCGAAGGCGTCATGGCGTGGGCGCAGAAGCGCACCCCCGACTTCAAGGGCGCCTAGCGCTCGCCTAGCGCACGCCTTGCGCTCGCCTGGCGCTCGCCTGGGGCCGTCAGCCCAGAGATAGCGCTCGCTGTCGTCGCGGAGCGCCAGACGGCGCGCCATCTTGTCGGCCGCGAGGTCGCTGACCGCGACGACCTCGCCGATGAGCGAGCGCTCGAGGACCTTCGGCACGAAGCCGGCGCCGGGCCCCTGGATGGCATGCAGGCCGGGCTCGCCGCCGGAGAGAGCGGCGCTGCACGAAGGCTCGACCGCAACCACGGGCACCTTCGGGCGCTCTCGCCGGAGCACGCCGCCTCGACCATCGCCAGCGCCGACCTGTCCTTCCGCGGCCATCGAGGGGCGTGTTGCCGATGAGGTCGAGAACGCTTCCGAGCATCCTGGTTGCCGTGATCGACTCCCTACGCGTCGCGCTCGCCCACGCCGCTGCTCGTGAAGTACGTGCGAAGGTCGTCGCCGCTCCCGTGACGAGCGAGACCGATCATCATCTTCGCGAGGGCAGCCTCGACCGTCATGTTCCCGCCGGAGATCGCGCCGGCCTTCTCGGCGGCGGCGCCTCCCTCGTAGCGCCCGAGGTCGACGAAGCCGCGAAGGCACTGCGAAACGACGACCACCGGCACGCCCCGCTCGCGCGCCTCCTCGAGCGCCGGAATGAGCGAGCCTGCGAGGTTCGGGAGCGTCCCGGTACCGTACGCTTCGAGCACGAGCCCGCGAACGCCAAGCCGGATCGCACCGCGGACGAGATCCGGGTCGAGTCCCGGAAACACGCGCACCGCGAGGACGCGCGGCTCCAGCCGGTCGTCGAGCGCGGCGAGCGCGGTGGGCTTCATGACGTGCGCCGCGACGTCGATGCCGATGCCGAGCTCGACGAGCGGAGGCAGTGTGGGCGAATCGAACGCACTGAAGCCCCAGGCGTCGCGCTTGGTCGCGCGCACACCGCGCAGCGCGCGCGAGCCGGAGGCGATGCACACCTCGGGGACAGGCAGCGTGGCGACGAGCGCGGCGTCGATGAGGTTCTGTCGAGCGTCGGTCCGGACCTCGACGATCGGCTTCTGTGACCCCGTGAGCACGACGGGCTTCGGCAGCGGCCCGAGCATCAGCGCGAGGGCACTCGCCGTGTAGGCCATCGTGTCGGTGCCGTGGACGATGACGATGCCGTCGTAGCTCGAGAGCTGCGAGTGCACCTCGCGCGCGATCGTCACCCAGTCGGCCGGCTGCATGTTGGCCGAGTCCATGTGGAACAGCAGACGCGTCTCGAGGTCGGCGATGCGCCCGAGGCTGGGTACCTCGGCGAGGAGATCGCGACTGGTACGCTCCTCGTCGAGCGTGAGGGGCCGCTTGCCGGGCTCGCCGGCACCGGGCGTCATGAGCATCGTGCCGCCCGTCAAGAGGAGGAGCAGCCGCGGCATGTCAGACCTTTCCGACCCGCCTAGAAGAGGCGCTGGTCGACCTTGATCGTGTCGCCCTGCTGGAGCTTCACGTCGGCGCGGGCGTTGTCGGTGATGGCATCGACGCTGATGATTGCGTTGACGGATTTGCCGCCGGCCACGATACGGATCAACTGCACGTGGTTCGTGTCTGCGAGCGGAGTGAACCACCCCACGGCGGAGATCGCTTGCACGAGCGTCATGCCGTCTTGATACGGCAGCGGTCCCGGCTTGGCGATCTGACCGATGATCTGAATCTTCTTCGAGTTGAACTGCTTGACCTTGACCTGCACCTGCGGCGCGACGAGGAATTTTGCCTCGACGAGCTGCGCGCTGATCGCCGACGCGATCTGGCGCGGCTCGAGCCCCGCCACCTTGATGGCGTGCGCGGCGTAGGGGAAATCGAGCGAGCCGTCCGGCTGGATCTCGTACTCCTTCGGGAGCTTCTCCTCGCCGAGAACGACCACCTCGACCACGTCACCCGGACCAACCTGCAGGTTGACGATGGGGGCGGGCAGGTTCGGCGGAGGTGGGTAGTTCCGCCCGCAGCCCGTGAGGAGGAACGCCAGAAATTGCGTGACAACCACGCCTACGATCAGGCCACGAGACGCGCTAGCCAGGGGGCACCGGGCGTGAGTTGCCAGCAGAGAGCCGCGCATTCAAGGTCCTCGTATGCCGGACGCAGCTGCGCGTCAGAAGAAGTAGCGCGCCCCAAGGAACCCCTGGAAGCGACGCCAGCTGAGGTCGAAAAGCGACGGGTTCCCCGCAGCACCACCGGCATCAAGCGCAACATCGCTGATCATCTGCGCGTAGTCGGCAGTGGCATTCACACCGAACGCAGGGGTGATCCGGTACTCGACGAACAGCACGCCTCCGACGCGATAGTTCGTGAAGTCGCCGGTCGGTCGCCCGTTCGCCCCGTTGACGGCGACAGGGCCGGCGGCGCTGAGAAAATAGGGCTGAGGATAAGAGAGCGCCTCGCCATAGCCCTCGAGCGACAGAAGGACGTTGTTGCCGAACATGTACGCGATCTTCGCGTAGCCCTTGTTCGACTCGAAGTAGTTGCCGAGAAGGCTGTTCTGGAAGTCGCGCGTGTAGCCGAACGTGATCGTCGACAGGAGCAGTGTGGCCTTGCCCGGCTCGTCCACGCCGGCGCCCTGCGAGAGGTAGATCGTGCCCTCCGCCTGAGCGTTGATGCTGTCGTACTGGGGCGATGAGACCGCTGCCGGATTCTTGAAGAAGGTCGCGCCATAGCCGGCCGCGAGCAGTACGCCAAAGCGATCCGTGACGAGACCCGTGACGCCGAAGCGTGTTCGCAGCGGCGTTGAATCGTTCAGGTAATTGAGCGCGCGAGCCGCATTGGGGTAGCTGATGAAGCGAAGCGTGGTCTCGCTGAAGAGCGCCGTCCGCGGACGGAAGCGCCACCGGTTCTTCACGGAGACTTCATGCGTGAGGTTGGTGTACGGCACGCCGTTCGATTCCTCGAAGAGGGCGCCGTAGAACTGGTAGCCCGCACGCAGGTCGAGGGTCCCCCCGCCCGGGGTCACCGTGACGTCGGCCCCAGCTCCCACATCGCTGCGGTTGAAGGAAAGATTGGGATCCGCCACGACGGCCGGCTGAATGAGCCGCTGGTAGCTGGCAAAAACGCCGAACGCGACCGGGCGCCCATTGTTGATGTCAAGGCGCGCCGTCGCATTGCCCGACACATTGCGCTGATCGCGGAGCTCCTGCTTACCAAAGAACTCCCGGTAGGTTGCCGCGACACCGGCGGTGAACGCAACGGGCGACGGCGCGGCGGCACCGTCCGCCCCCTTGGGGCGAACTGTATTCAGCGTGAGCGACGGAGTGATGCGCAGGAGCCCGCCATCGGTCGGCGGATGCTGCGGCGCACCATTGATGTACCGCGGGTCCGTCTTGTCGGTCCGAAGAAACCAGTTCGAGTCGTAACCGACCTCGCCACCGATACCGGGGTGGAGCTCGAGGTCACCTGCGCGAATGCCCTGGCCCTCCTGATAGCGGCGATCCTTCAACCACTGCTGCGCCGAGGCCACCTTCGGCGCGAAGAACAGCGACGAGGCGACGGCGGCGGCGGCGAAGGGTCGCGCGATGCGAAGGAAGGGATTCATTCCGGAAGCGATGCGGTTCGTCATGCGGCGGTAGAATTCAGCGAGACAGAGCGCTTAAAACGAGCGGCACCGCGAGACGAACTTCCTTCACGGGACCGAGCTACGAGAACCGACACACACGTCGTGTGAAGCAACTACTCGGGGCCTTGCTCGGCTGCAACCCCAGAAACCTTGTGAGGGGTGACCGCGCTACAGTGTGCAGCTCGTACACGGCGGAGGACCAATCACCAATGACGGGTCCGTGTTCGGATACGGCGTCTCGTCCTGCGGGATCGCCGGGTCGATGGTCACGCTGGTTCGGGTGTCACCCACGAACGCCGCTTCCTCTCCGATGCACTGGTTGGCCTCGGCAACGAGCTGTTCGGAGCGCTGGCGAAGCACGGTGAGGATCGTAAACTCGTGATTCGACAGCTCGGCGTCGTTGCGGCCGACGGCGGCCTGGAGCTGCGTGCGGCGATCGCGACCCGAGCGGATGGCGACATCGATCTGCGAGAGCTTGTCGTTGAGGCAGAGCGTCTTCACGACGTCACGCTGCTTGCGTGCCTCTTCGAGCATCTTGCGGACGCCCGCCGCCGATTGCTCCATACGCGCCACGTGCTTCGCCGACTCGCCGAGCTGCTCCTGCGGCGTCAGCGAGGTCTTCCGCTGGAAGCCCACAGTGCCGCTGTTCGGATCCGCGGAGGCCGCACCCGCACCTACGCCTGCGGCAGGTGTCTGCGCGCCAGCCGGCGACGCCGCGTACGAGAGCACGGCGAAGGCGAAAACCAGCTTCCATGAAGAGCGGACGCGCATCGAGTCGAGCCTCCTACGTGACGGTTACCCCAACAGATTCCTGACGAGGTAAACGACCTGAGCAATCTACGTTTTCAAGCGAGGGGTGTCAACGACGCAAAGTTGAGCTTAAACCTCAACGATGTTCGAGAACTACCCTTTCGGTGCGGTACGCCGCGAGAACATTCGAGCTGCACCTTCGAACCCACAAACGGCGAAAGGCGCCGACACGAACCGTGCGGCGCCTTCGGTCCGAGCTGCTTTAGGGCGCCTATTTGCCCTGCTGAACGAATGTCACGGGGATCTGCAGCGTCGAGCCGCCGCCGCCGGGAGCGCTGAACGTCGCGCGCTTCACGACGTTCGCGATGCACGACGCCACCGCCGGAGAGAGGCCAGAGTTCGACGCCACGTCAGCGCTCGAGACCTCGCCGTTCGGACCGACCTTCGCGCTGATGAGGACCTTGCCGCTCATGCTTGGATCGCTGTTGAGGCCCGTCTGGTAGCAGCTACGAAAGCGCGCGCGGAGGCCGGCGATGACGCGGTCGGCGTCGGAGATCGGGACCGTGGCCGACGTTCCGCCGACCTGGGCGACGCCCGTGGGGCCCGCGACCTTCGTCTCGGTGCCGGCGCCCGTACCCGTGCCGTCGCCCTTGGTGCCGCCGCCGATGCCGGCGAGGCCGCCGCCCTTGCCGCCGCCCTGGACGGGCGCGCCGCCGCCGCCAATCTTGAGGTCGCCGTTGCCGTGACCCACGCCGGCGTTCGACGCGGCCGCGCCGGAGAGATCGACCGGCGGGATGTCGCTTCGATTGAGTGCACCCTGCACAGAAGATCCGCCGTTGAGCGCGGCGAGCATCTGCATCTGCATCTGATCGGCCTGCGCGGCGAGGGCTGCGGCCTTCGTGTCGCTCACCTGACCGGCGCTCTTGCCGGTGTTGCCTGAGGTTCCAGCCTTGCCGCCGCCGGCAGGCTTCGGCGCAACGGCGACCGCCGTCGACGTAGCGGTTGCGACGGGATTCGTGTCGGTGGGCTCCACGACGGGCGGCGCCGGGATGCTCTTCATCAGGTCGACGAGGCCGGCGACGTTGAAGTCGTCACCGACGACCGGGTCCATCCAGTCCGAGTACATCGCACCGACGAGGCCGAAGTGCAGCAGGAAGCTGAAGGCCGCGATGATGGTGAGCGTCCAGTCGATCGTCGAAGCGATGCCGCCCTTCACGGCGAGCGGAAGCTGCGGCCGCGGCTGCACCGGGGGCGGCGCGACGAACTGGAAAAGGAACGTGGTCTCGCCGACGACGACCTTGCCGCGGGCTTCCTCGGTGAGCTTCACCTGGTAGGCGCCGCCGACCTTCTTCGCCTGGCCGCGGAGCGCCTGGATCTCGGTGATGCCCGTCGCCAGCGCGACGCGCCCGTTCATGCCGTCGAGGAAGTTGAGGTAGTAGTCGTTTCCGATGAGCTCGAAGAGCTTGAACATCGGAGGCACGGCCTGCGACGGGATGACGAACATCGACTTCTCGTTGGATCCGACGGTCACGGTCACGCGCTGCTTGATGATGCGCTCTTCGATGACGCGCCCGCTCTGCACGAGGCCGATGCGGAGGACCTTCGGACCTGCGGCGACGGACATCGCCCGCATGACCGCGGTCATCTGACCCGGTCGGTTCGCTCCACCCGGTTGCTGGCCCGGTCCTGCGTTCATGAATCGCTCCTGCGGTGGCGGCGGCGAAGAGGAAAAAGAGAGTGGCTCATGGGTAAGACGCGCGCGCGAACGGAAAGTTCCCGGGTCGGAGCATAACGGAGGACCTGAGCGTAAGTACAGGCTATTTGCCGTGCGTTTCGGGCTCCGCGAGGAGCAGCTCTTCGAGCCGCTCGACCAGCTTGTCCGCGCCGACCGACCGTCCTTTCGCGATGCGCCTGGCCTCCCTCTGGGCACCGATGCAAAAGGCCGTACCGATGAGCCCCATGGCGCCCACCATGAGCGCGTCCGCGACGAGGCCCTTCAGCACCATCTCCCCTACCTCGATCGGCACGTCACCGGTGTCGGCGAGGCCCTTGCGCAGGACCAGCGTCGCGAGCATGAAGCCGAAGCTGGTGGCGATGCTCGCGCAGACCCGCGGCACGCGAGCCCATCGCTGGATGCGGTAGTCGAGCTCGGTGAGCTGCTCGTTCACGAGGGCGATCCGGTGCGCGACCGGAGCCGTGAGCGCGTCGAGCAGCTCGCGCTCCCAGTCGGCCTCGGGCTCGTTCGCGACGAGCTCGCGGAGTGCCGTGATCGCCTCCGGCCCTCGCGCCTTCGCGAGAGCCGCGTGGATGTCCTCGGGGTGCAGCGCTGTCGCGTTCGCAGCGAACCACACGCGACGGGCGCTCGCCGCAGCGCACGCGAGCGCGACGAGAACGGCGACGAACGGAATCACGTTCGTCGCAGGGTCAGAAAGGATCCTTGCGGGCAGCCTCTTCGATGCGATCGAGGAACGGCTGGCGGAGCTCCGCCAGCGTCAGCTTCGGTTGGATCTTGCTCACGTCGACCGAGGCGACCGGCTTCTGCACGCGGCCGACGATCGTCACCTCGTTGATGGTGATGACTCCCCCGCTCTTCTGCTGCGCGGAGGCTTCCGGCGCCCCGGAGAGCACGACGAGAC
>JAYSXP010000171.1:0-5751 GCA_043717125.1 Polyangiaceae bacterium
AATCGCGTCTCCGGCGGCGCCGCCAAGCTCCGCGCGCGCATCGGCGACAGCCCCGAGAAGGTGACCGCGCTCCGCCTCGGCAAGATCGAGTTCATCAGCGCCGGCGCAGCACGCGGCGCGCTGTCCATCGGGCTCGCGCTCGGCCATCGCTTCATCCAGATCGCGATCGCGTACGGCTGGCTGATCTTCGCTCTTTCGCTCTTCGAGGCGACGCGTGGCTACACCGAGCGCCTCACCGGCATGGTGGTGAAGCCGCTCTACGGCCTCGCCGCGCGCATCGGTGGCGCGCTCCCGCTCGTGGTCGTCGCGGCGCTCGCCGTCCTCGCGGTGAGCGTTCTCGTGCGCTTCGTTGGCCTCTTCTTCGACAGCATCAGCCGCGGCGACACGCGCGTCGGCTGGCTCTCCCGCGACCTCGCTCGCCCGACCAGCGTGCTCGCGCGATTCGGGATCGTCGTCGTTGCGCTCGTGCTGGCGTCGCCGCTCATCACCGGCGAGACGGACGGCGTCCTGTCACGTGTGGGCCTCATCGCGCTGGTCGCGGTGGCGCTCGCGGCCACGCCGCTGCTCGCCTCGGTCGTCGTCGGCATCACGGTCGTCTTCGGGCGACGCATGAAGCGCGGCGACGACGTGGAGGTCGGCGGGCGCAAGGGCAAGGTCCTCGACGTCAACCTCCTCGAGGTCCGCATCGAGGATGACGCGCTCGCCGAGGTGAGCGTGCCGCACCTCCTCGGTCTCCTGCATCCGACGCGCGTTCATCGCCATGCCCGACTCGCGACGATCGACGTCGTGGTCGACGCTGGCGCCGCCCAGGACGAGGTCGAGCGCGCGCTCTTCGCCGCGGCTCGCGCGCACAGCTCGCGTGGTCGCGTCGAGCTCGTGCATCTCGACGGCACCGGAGCCCACTGGCGCATCACGAGCGCCTCGATGCGCCACGACGTCTCCCTCGCGAGGGCCGTGCAGGACGCGCTGGCGAAGCTCGGCGTAGGCCTCGGGCGAGCGAGTGCTCGCAAGGGCGACGACGCGAGCGCGAGGCCGGAGGCGACGTGAGCGCGATTGCGCTCCTGATGGGTCTCTTGCTCCTCTCCTATGTGGGGAGCTTGATCATTGGCGGTCGCACCGCCCGTGGTCTGCCGTCGGGCGTCGAGTTCATCGGGCTCGGCTTCGCGGTCGGTCCCCACGCGCTCGGGCTCGTCGAGCGCTCGATGATCAACGAGTTCGAGCCGCTCGTGCAGGTTGCTCTCGGCTGGCTCGCGTTCGTGGTCGGACTCGATTTCGGTCGCGCGGGCGGACGGCGCGTCCGGGCAAAGCCGATGGCGCTCGGCATGTTCTGCGCGGTGCTCACGGGCGGCACGGTCGCCTTCGCCGTAAACCGGATGCTCGCGTTCTACCCGATCGCCGGGATCGACGCTTCGGGCGGTCTCCTGCTCGCCGCGGGCGCAGGCGTCGTCACGGCAGAGACGACGCGCTTCGTCGTCCAGTGGGTCGCCGTGCGCTGGAAAGTGCAGGGCCCCGTCTCCGAGCTCCTCGTCGACATCGCTGCCGCCGACGACCTCGCGCCGCTCGTCGCCGCGGGCGCGATCTTCGCGTTCGTGCCAAAGGCCGACGTGAGCCTCTCGCTGCATGCCGCGGGGTGGTTCCTGCTCAGCCTTTCGCTCGGCGGATTGCTCGGCACGGTGACTGCGCTCCTTCTTCGCGAGGCCGAAGGGTACGCCGTGTGGGGTGCGCTCATCGGCACGCTGCTGCTCGGCGTCGGTACGGCCACGCGCTTCGGGCTCTGCACGATCTTCGTCACCTTCGTGATGGGGATCGCGCTCGCGGGGATCTCGCCGCACAGGCGCACGCTGCGGCGCATGGTGAGCCCTACCGAGCGCGCCGTACTCTACCCGATGCTCCTCCTTGCGGGCGCGCATCTCGACGCCCGGCCGCTGCTCGAGGATCGCATGCTGGTGGCGCTCCTTGCGCTGGTCCTCATCGCACGCATCGTCGGCAAGCTCCTCTCCGGGGTCGTTCTGCGTGCGGTGGTTCCTGCCGCGCGTCCTGCGGGCCCGCTCCTCGGCATCGTGCTCCTCTCGTCGGGGCCTGTTTCGGTGAGCTGCGGCTTTGTCTTCGCGCTGCGGTTTCCCGGTCGCATCGGGGACACGCTTCTCGTCTGCGCGGCTGCGTCGGCCGTCCTTGGTGAGCTCGTCTCGACCTACGCGCTGAAGAACCTGCTCACGCAGCTCGGCGAGGCCACCATGCCGGCGCCCGCGGCTGCCCCCTCCGCGCCTCGGTCCTCCGAGGCGGCGCCCGAGTCGGTACCCGAGTCGGTGCCGCACACCACGTCGACACTCCCGCCGCCTCCGGACTCGAACGCGGGAGCGCTGTCATGAGCTCGGGCGGAGCGCACGGCAAGACGTGGCTCGGGCGGGGGATGGATCTCCTCAGCCTCGGCATCCTCTTCGCGATCATGTGGGGCGCGACGTACATGGCGCCCGGCTACAAGGGCGAGGCAGCGGTCCTTGGTGCGCTGGGCTTCCTTCTCCTCGCAGGCACGCTCCTCAGCGAGCTCGTCGAGGTGCTCGGCATGCCCCACCTCAGTGGCTATCTCTTCGCCGGGATCATCGCCGGCCCGCACGTGCTCCACCTCATCGAGCACGAATCGGTCAAGCGGCTCGAGCCCGTGAACACGCTCGCGATAGCGCTCATCGCGCTGGCCGGCGGCGCGGAGCTGCGGCTGGAACAGCTGAAGCGCGGGTTGCGCGGTCTCCTCCTCGCGCTCGGTCTGCAGACGTTCCTCGGTATCGGGCTGATGGCGCTCGTCTTCTTCGTCGCGCGCCCGGCGTTCGTCGCAGGCATGCCCACGCTTGCCGTCGTCGGCGTCGCGCTCCTCTGGGGCGTCGTCGCGATCACGCGCAGCCCGTCGGCATGTCTCGGCGTCCTCTCGCAGACGCGTGCGTCCGGGCCGCTGGCGCGCTTCAGCCTCAGCTTCGTGATGGCGAGCGACGTCGTCGTAGTCGTCATGCTCGCGACGGCGATCACCCTCGCGCGTCCTCTGCTCGAGCCGGGGTCGATCTTCTCGTTCGCGGCCTTCAGCTCGCTTGGACACGAGATCCTCGGCAGCGTCTCGCTCGGGACGACGCTGGGGCTCGTCCTTGCCGCGTACCTCAAGGTCAGCGGGCGCCAGCTGCTCGTCGTCCTCATCGCGCTCGGGTTCGGCGCGACCGAGGTGCTCCACTACCTGAACTACGAGCCACTCCTCACGTTCATGGTCGCCGGCTTCGTCGTCCAGAACCTCTCGAAGCAGGGCGATCGGTTCCTGCACGCGATCGAGGAGACGGGCGGCGTGGTGTACGTCGTCTTCTTCGCGAGCGCGGGCGCGCACCTCAACGTCCCGCTGCTGAAGGACTTCTGGCCGACCGCTCTCGTCCTCACCGGCGCGCGCGCCGCGATCACGGTCGGCGTTGCGCGTCTCGCCGCGGTCCTCGCGAAGGACGATCCGGCGATCAAGTCGTACAGCTGGGGCCCGCTGATTTCGCAGGCCGGCGTGGCCATCGGCATCGCCTCCGTCATCGCCTCGAAGTTTCCGTCGTTCGGGCAAGGCTTCCGCGACGTGGCCATCGCGTGCGTCGCCCTCAACGAGATGATCGGTCCCGTTCTCTTCAAGCTCGCGCTTGATCGCGCCAAGGAAACCCAGGCGCCGGCGCCCTCGCTCGACGACGCCGACGAGGCGCCACCCGCCGCCCCTGCGTGAAACGTTCGTGATCCCCGCCATCGGGCGAAATCCTGTAACGTACGGGCGGTATGGTTCACACCCAGAACCCGCCGGCCGCCGCAGCTCTCCCGATGCGTCTCGCGCAGATGGCGCGTGCGCTCGAGTCGCGCTTTCTCGGCAAGGACGAGGTCATCCGGCTCCTCCTCATCGCGGTCGTCGCCGGAGAGCATGCCGTCCTGGTCGGACCTCCCGGTACCGCGAAGAGCGCGCTCATCCGCATGTTCGCGCGCCTCCTCCAGGCGAACTACTTCGAATACTTGCTCACGCGCTTCACCGAGCCGAACGAGCTCTTCGGCCCGGTCGACATCGCCGCGTTCCGGGAGGGCCGCTACCAGCGCCGCACCGAGGGGATGCTCCCGGCTTCCGAGATCGTCTTTCTCGACGAGATCTTCAAGTCGAACTCGGCGATCCTCAACTCGCTGCTCTCGCTCCTCAACGAGCGCCGGTACACGTCGGGCGGCGTGGTCATGAAGTGCCCGCTGCTCTCGTGCTTCGGTGCCTCGAACGAGGTCCCGACGGACGAGACACTCACGGCCATCTTCGATCGCTTCCTCCTCCGAATCCGGTCGGACAATCTGGACGCCTACCACTTCCAGGATCTGCTCACGAAGGGCGTCCAGCACGAGATCCATTCGCTGACGGACGCGCCGGTCACGCCGCTGGCATCCGCGCGCGAGATCCAGGAGCTACACCGCGCGTTCGCGCAGCGCATGCGCTTCACCGAGGAGTTCTTCAGCCAGTACAAGGGGCTTGTCTTCCAGATCCGCGCCGAGGGCGTGAGCCTGTCGGATCGCCGCGTCGTGAAGCTGCTCAAGCTCTTCGCCGCGAGCGCCTTCCTCGACGACCGCCAGCAGCCGGACGCGAGCGATTTTTTCGTGCTCAAGCACATCTGGAACAACGAGGATCAAGCGGCCATCCTCGAGTCGATTGTCACGCCCGTTCTCGAAGCCCACTACCGTGATCACCCGAATGCGCGTCGTGTCGGCGCCGCGGGCATCGGCATCGAGGCGCTCGCCGGCGAGATCGATCGCGTACGTCAGGTACTCACGGGCGGCGGCGGGCTCTCCGACGTCCAGCTATTCAGCCAGCTGAAGGCCCTCAACGAGATCAAGGCGGCGCTCGGCGCCTCGCCCGATCCGCGTGCGCCCGAGCTCGTGCAACGCGTCGACCAGCTTCTCGAAGCCGCGTTCCGAAGCGGCCGCTTCGCGCAGCTCTGACCAACCTTTGTGTCCGCTAGACGAGCCGCGGGCGATGAGGGTCTGCGCAGTCGATACGTCCACGGCGGAAGGGTCGGTGGCCCTGTACGACGGTGACGTGCTCGTTGCGGAGCTCGCGCATCGCGTGTCGAACGCGCACGGCGAGTCGCTCATGCCGATGCTCGATCGCCTCTTCGCGGAGGCGGGCTGGAAGCCGGATCACGTGGCGCGATGGGCGGTGTGCATCGGCCCCGGGTCGTTCACCGGCGTGCGCATCGGCGTCGCGACGGTGAAGGGGATCGTCCTCGTGACGGGCGCGGAGATCGTGCCGGTCACATCGCTCGACGCGCTCGTCGCGATGGCGTCGGCGGCCTTCGAGGGCGACGCCGCGCGGTGCACGTTCGTGCCCGCCATCGAGGCGATTCGCGGTGAGGTCTATGTCGAGGCGCGCGGGGCTCGCACGTCGGAGCCGGTGTGCCTTCCGCCCGCGGCGGTCGGCCCGTGGCTCGAGGCGGCAGGCTCGGGGCTCCCGGACATCGTGCTGATCGGGGAGGGGGCCGCGCGGATCACGCTGGGGGAGCCGTGGGCCGTTCGGCGGATGCAGGACGGGTCGCTTGCTCTGCCGCATGCTCGGGGCGTCGAGATAGCGTCGCGAGGACGTACGGCGACGGATGCCGACGCCGTCGAGCCGGCCTACGTTCGCGAGCCAGAGATCACCGTGCCGAGGGGCATGTGAACAGGATGGGGAGGACGATTCACGCTCGAGCGGTGCTGCGGGCGGGAGGGGTGCTCGAACGCAAGCGC
>JAYSXP010000172.1:0-5744 GCA_043717125.1 Polyangiaceae bacterium
GCGATGAACGCGTCGAGCGACCGGCGGTCGCCGAGCGGGCACGATTCGCCGCCCGCACAGCCGTGGTCGCGCAGCATGGCCACCGCGCGCGCGACGTCCGCGGAGTGAGGGGCGACGGCCGCGACGAGCTCGTCGACGCGCGCGCGACGAGGGAGCGTCGTCGTCGTCGCGCGGACGCGCACGTCGCGCTCGTCGCCTCCGAGCGGACCCTCGAAGTGGTTCGTGACGGCGATGCGTGAAGGGTCCTTCGCCTCGCGCACGTACGCGGGCATCCCGGGCGCGCGCTCGACCACGACGAAGCGACCCTTCGCGTCACCGACGAAGACGAGATGCGAGACCATCACGTTCTGGCGCGAGAGGATCGCGACGGCCTCGCCCGTGTCGCGTGCGCTCTCGAGCGTCTCGCGGAGCGAGAACGCCACCGGGATGCCGGTGGTGCTCGGCTCCTTCGCCCGGCCGCCGTTGACGGCGACGGCCACGCCCTCGGCGTTCATCCCGGTGACGACGCCGACGAGCCCCGGCCAGGCAACGCTCGCGAACGGAATCTTTCCGTCCTCGCGAACGACGAACACCGCCTTGTCGCGATCGAACACGTCCGCGGCCTCGAAGTCGAACGCGCGCGCGAAGAGGGCGTGGCCGTCGGTGGTCGCTTCCGGGCCGAGGCCGAACGCGGTGCAGCCGAGCAGCGGCGAGTGCTCGAAGCTGAGCGCGATGTCGTAGAGCGCGTGAAGAAACACCATGCGCGGGTACGTTGGCATGTGCGAAGAGAACGGATCGGGCGTGAAGGCTCGCGCCTCCGCGGCGACCTCGCGCCTGCGCGCGTCCGGAAAGCCCTCGTCGACGTGGCGGTAACGATAGCGACCGGCGTCGAAGAGCAGCACACGCGCCGGCGCGAACGGCACGACGTCGCGGAAACCGCTCCACACGATCTCCTCGTTCGCGATCATGCGGTCGCGCAGGAGCGTCGTGTGCTCCGTGCCGATCTCCTCGGGGCTGCCCGCGAGATGAGCGAGGCGCACGCCGCGCACCGTCGACCATCCGCGCCCCGCGTGGCGCACGCCGTCGGTCTCGACCATCACGAGTTCGAGCGGCGCGAGCGCGGGCGGCTCGAGCCGCGTCATCCGGTCGACGACGAGGTGCGCGGCGACCGGCGCCGCCAACAGCACACCGAGCGCGATGAGCTTCTTCCTGTGACGGCGGACGAACAGCGGCGCTTTCATGGCGAGCTCGTCCGGCCGAAGTGGCGGTCGCGAAGCGCGACGACCACGGTGCGGACGATGCGCCACGGATCGCGCACGACGTGGAAGTGGGTCACGCGATCCTCGGGGTAGAGGACGCGGATGGGCTCCTCGACGACCGGGACACCGGCCCAGATCGCGCGGAGGAGGACCTCGGCTTCGAAGTCGTAGCCCTCGCCGCGCGGCGCGAGCGCGAGCGTCGTCGCGATCGGGTAGCGGCGGAGCCCACACTGCGTGTCGCGCAGCGGCCGCCCCGCGAAGCGCGAGATGAAGAAATTCGAGATGCCGTTCGACACCTGGTTCTTGCATGGCGCGCCGGCCCTCGTGAGCTCACGGATCCCGAGTACGAAAGCCTCCGGATCGCTCGACGCGAGCAGCACGCTTGCCGCCTCGTCGGCGGGGTGCTGGCCGTCGGCATCGACGGTCAGCGCGACCTGGTGACCGCGCGCGCGCGCCATCGCGAGGCCGGTGACGAGCGCGGCCCCCTTGCCGCGGTTTCGCCCGTGCGAGACGAGCCTGCAGCCCGAGGCCGCGGCAACCTGCGCCGTGCCGTCCGTGGAGCCGTCGTCGACGACGAGGATCTCGTCCGCGAGGTCGGGCATCGCGCGCCGCAGGTCGGCGATGACGGCGGCGAGTGTCTTCTCGGCCTGGTACGCGGGCACGATCACGCACGCGCTCTCGAGCCACGGCATGCGCGACGTGCCGCGCGTGTCGCCGGTCGTGGCTTCGTGAGGGCGCGCATTCGCCGCGGGGTCGACCATCGGACGGAATGTTGCACGTTGACCGGCACGGGCGCAAAGGCTAGCTGCCCCAGCCGTGGCGATCGCATTGAGCATCGAGGAGGGGCCGCACGCGGGCCTCAAGCGCCCTGAAATTCTTCGTCGCCTCAGAGCGATGATCAAACTCCTTCAATTGGATAAAGCGGAGGTTTCATTCGTCCTAACCGACGATGAACGCATCCATCAATTGAACAAGATCTACCGCGGCAAGGATCGCCCGACGGACGTCCTCGCCTTCGCGATGCACGAGGGCGAGTTCGGCGCCCTGGCGGGCCACCTCCTCGGTGACGTCATCGTGAGCGTTCCCACGGCCAGGAAGCAGGCGCGTACCCATCGGGTCGACGTTCTCGAGGAGGTCACCATGCTCCTCGCGCATGGCCTCCTCCACCTTCTCGGCTGGGATCACGACACGGACGCCAAGGACCGACGCATGCGCGCCGAGACGTCCAGGCTCTGCGCTGCGGCGCAAACGCCCTCCCCGAAGACAACCCGCTCAAAGGGGGCAGCCGACCCAGGTCTCTCGCGGAAACGCCCCGCGCCCAAGACCAGGGGGCGACGCAGGAAAGCTCAATGACAATGAGGGGTCCGCGCTGACGTCGAGGGTGTTAGGTGCGCGTTTTACCCCTCCCCAGCGGCAAATGATGTGGGTCCATCACTCCTGCCGTCGCCGCGTCGCGCGCACGAAAACGCGTCTTAGCGCCTTTTTTCCCTTGCGGGGATGGAACTGGCGATGTTAACCATGTGGCCGTGAAGCGGTTTCGAGCCTAAAAACTCGGCTCCGCGGCACAGGGTGCTCGAGCTCTCCGCCTCTCTTCGAAAGCATTCCCGCTCCGAAACTAGGCGAATGAACTTCAGGACCAAGCGACAATTGATGTCGCGAAGTTCGACAGGAGGAATCGCATATGGCTGCTGCGAAGCGCATGACCAAGGCTCAGGTTATCTCGGACATTGCTCAGTACTCTGAGCTCGACAAGAAGAGTGTCGGAAAGGTCTTTGAGGGACTGACGGATCTGATCAAGAAGCAGCTTGGCCCGCGCGGTCCCGGCGAGTTCGTGATCCCCGGCCTCCTCAAGCTCAAGACCGTCAAGAAGAAGGCCATCCCGGCCGGCGAGCGTCGCAACCCGTTCACGGGCCAGATGCAGCACTTCCCGGCGAAGCCGGCTTCGAAGAAGGTTCGCGCGACCGCCCTCAAGGCGCTCAAGGACCTCATCCAGTGAGCTCGTGCGCTAGGCTCGGCTAGCGCTTCTCGTCTCGGATACGATCGACGGCGCCCCTTCCTTCGGGAGGTGGCGCCGTCGGCGTTTCGTGGCCCAAACCACCGACGCGATCGCGAGCAGCACGAGCGGCGCGTCGCCGAAGCGCACGTAGAGCGTCGGCGGGCCCGACAAGAGCGCCGGTGTGGCCTGCAGCGTCCCGGGCATCGGCAGGTCGTAGCGCGCACGCACGCGACCCGCGGCATCGACGAACGACGTCGGGCCCTGGTTGACGGCGCGGACGAGGTCCCGCCGCGTCTCGATCGCGCGCAGGACCGCGAGCCGCAGGTGGAGCTCACCCTCCGCGCTCCCGGCGAACCAGGCGTCGTTCGTCACGTTGACGAGGAGGTTCGGTGAGTGCTCCATCGCCTCGCGTCCCGCCACGGGGAGCGTGTCCTCGTAGCAGTTGAGCACGGCGGCGCGGATCGGCCCCGTGACGAACACGACGCTCTCGTCTCCTGCGACGAGGCCCGTCCCCTTCGAGAACACCTTCCGGAGCCACGGGAACCAGTCGGCGAGCGGCACCGTCTCGCCGAACCAGAGCAGGTGGCGCTTGTCGTACGGCGCGGAGAGCGAACCGTCCGACGACGCGAGGATCGCCGAGTTGTAGCCGAGCCCATGCCCTCCGGACATGTACGCGCCGGTCAGCACGGGCCCGTGCACCTCGCCCTGGAGAACGGCGCGTGCGCCCGATGGGCTCGTTCGCGTCGCGTGAGGCAGCGAGAACGGGTACGCGGACTCGGGCCAGACGGTGAGCTCGGCCCCGCGCTGTTCGGCGCCCTGCGTGAGCACGGTGAGGCGCTCGATCATCATCGCGGCGCGACTCGGGTCCCAGCGGTCCGAGGCGTCGAACCCGGGCTGCACGAGCGCGACCCGAGCGTGGGGAGCGGCGTCGCGCGCACGGTCGACGCTGCCCATGCGGAGCGTGCCCCACCCGAGCATCACCCCGAGGACCACGAAGGAGAGGAGGAGCGGAGCCGCCGAGGCGCCCAGGTTGCGTGTCGCGCGGAAGCGAACGAGCGCATGCGCCGCGAGCCCCGCGGCGATCGCGAAGAGGAAGCTCGTCCCGCGCTCGCCGACGATCTCGGCCGTCTGGAGGATCACGGGCCACGCGGCGAGACCGCCGGAAGGCGTCCACGGGAAGACCGAGGGCACGAACGTGGCGAGGTACACGCCGAGCGCGTACGCGAGCCACGACGGTACGGCTGCACGCCCGAGGCGATGCACCAGCGCGCCGCCGGCCGCCCACGGTAACGCCTGCGCGGCCGAGAGCAGGAGCAGCGCCAGCCACGCGGCGATCGAGGGCAGAGGGGTGAACCGTACGATCACCTCGGGCACGAAGCGCAGCGCGACGAGGTTCGCGCCGAGCCCGAAGCATGCGCCGAAGAGGGCCCCCGCGCGCGGGCGTGCGGCCGCGTCGTGCGGACCGTGGAGCCCGGGCTCGAGCGCGAGCGCAAACCCGCACAGCCCGACGAGAATGCCGGCGTGGAGATCCATCGGCGACGCGGAGCCCGCGAAGACAACGCCGCTGCCGAAGGCCAGCAGCGCTCTGTCGATCCCACGCCTCTTCGTCACATCAGAAGTAGAAGGTCAGGCCGCCTTGGAAGAGGCCGCCGCCCGACGCGTTCGTCGTTCGCCCGTTGCTGTCGACAAACTCGGGGTAGTCGCGCTTGCGGTCGTCGATGCGCCCGCGGACGAAGCCGCGAAAGTCGAAGTTCAGCGCGACGCCCCTGGAGAGGCGGAACTCGAGACCGATGCCGGCCTGTCCGCCGAAGTAACCGTACTTGTATTCGTTCTGATCGAAGCCCGAGCGGTCGTCGACCGCCGTTGCTCCGGACCAACCGAAGCCGCCGAGGAGGTAGACCTGTGTCTTGCTCTTGGGGTTCAGGAACACGAGGCCGTTGAAGCCGAACGCCGTCTCCTTGCGGCGGTAGCCGTTGTAGTCACGGCCGCCCGCGAAATCGAGGTCGGCCTCGATCGCAAAGGCCGGCACCATGCGGTAACGGAGGCCGAGACCGACCATCGCCATGCCGGCGTTGTCGTCACGGCCCTGACCGATCAGGAGGCCACCGACGTGGAGATTCAGGCCCCACTCGCGCTTCGGCGGAGCGTGACGCGGCACGTAGTAGTAGGCGGGAGGCGCCTCGCGCGGCTGCACGATCACGGTCGTCGGCGCCGGCTGGTAAACGATCACGGGAGGAGGAGGGGAGGCGGGCTTCTGGGCCGTGCCCTCGCCCGGGAGCGGCTGGAGGTCCTTGTTTGCGCCCGCGGGAGGAGGCGCAGTTTCTCCGCAGAACCAGCTGCCTGGCGCGCAGTCCTTTTCGCCCTGGGCGAGCGCAGTGCTCGGCGTCAGCGCAAACGGCAGCGCGATCGCGCACGCGATGGGGAGCACGACAAGCCGCCGGAACGTGTTGCTGCTGCGCATTGAAAGACCCTGCCTCCGAAGACGGCGCGTACGAGACGGTGGCTCCTCT
>JAYSXP010000173.1:0-5743 GCA_043717125.1 Polyangiaceae bacterium
CAGATGGCGCTGCGAAAGCCGGCGCTCGTCCTCCTCCAGTACGGCACGAACGAGAGCGAGGCGCCGGGCCTCGCGCGCGATTACGAAAAGACCCTCAGCGGCGTCGTCTCGATGATCAAGGCGGCAGCGCCGAACGCCTCGATCCTGATCACCGCGCCCCTCGACCGCGCGGAGACGAGCGAGAGTGGCGGCCTTCGCACGAAGCCGATCATCAAGCGCCTCGTCGCCGCGCAACGCAGCGTCGCCAAGGAGAGCGGCGTTGCCTTCTGGAACACGTTCGAGGCGATGGGCGGCGAGGGATCGATGGCGAAGTGGATGAAGTCGGGCCTCGGCGGCGGTGACCTCACCCACCCGACTCCCCAGGGCGCCGAGGCGCTCGGAGATCTGCTCTACAAGTCGCTCACGACCGGCTTCGAGGCGTGGCTCTCCGTGCACCCCGAGGCCGGAAAACACGCGCCCTGACCGCGTCGCGGGCGGATTCGGCCCTCATCGCGGGAGCTCCAGGCGAACTCTCACGCGTGACGATCCCATCGCGACGAACTGGATCGTTCCGCCGTGCGCCTACGACCGCTGGCTCGTTCATCACATCGACGATGATGCTGTCGCGTCGGTCCACATGCATCGCGATCTCGACCTTGCCTCCCGGCGTCGCGCTCACCGCGTTCTCGAGCAGGTTGCCAAGCGCTCGCCGGATCGCCGCGGGGTCACACGAGAGGCGATCGGCCGTGGGCTGCGCTGCACTATGCGGGCTCCTCCGCCGACGGGGCGCCTGCGATCGTCTCCGAGGTATGGGCGCGCCTCGAAGGGCTCGGGGCGGTGCTCGACCCGGGTGCCTCCACCCGCCGGTGATCCCTACTCGGTCGTGTCGGGCTGCGGGGCCGGGCTGCGCACGTCCGGCGTCTGCGCGATCGCGGGGTCGACGACGCGCGGCGCGGTCGTGGCAGAAAGCCCCGAGTCGCGTCGCCATCCGACATACGCGCGCATGACGTCGGAGGCGAACGAGCTGCCGAGCTGCGCGTAGCCCTCGCGCGTGAGGTGGACGCGGTCCTTCTGCGCACGCGGCGGGTCCTCGGCCGCCCAGCCGGCGACGGTGCCCTCGCCGCCCATCGCCTCGAGTTGGTTGTAGAATGCACATCCAGCGGCGTCGGCGACGCGGCGCTGCGACGCGATGATCTCGAGGAGCTTGGTCGAGGTCGTCCATTTCGAGTCGCTCTGGACGGCGCGATCCGGCGGACCGAGGAGGAGGCACGACGCGGTCGGGACGGCGCGAGCGACGCGACCGAGCAAATCGACGAGCTGGCGCTCGTAGGTCTGCGCCGGCATGCCTTCGTCGGTGGATTCGTTCGTGCCGTAGGCGAGCACGACCAGTGCGGGAGCGCGGTGCTTGAGCTGCTCGGCCCAGTGCTGCTCGTTCCATTGAAGGCAGGTCGTGACGCGGGCGCCGTTGATGCCGAGCGCGTCGAAGACGATGCCGGGCTGCGCGCGATCGAGCGACACGCCAAACACGCGCACGTCGCCGTCGCCGGCGGCGCGGACCTCTAGCTGGTGGGCGTTTGCCTCGCTGACGTCGAAGGTGCGGAACGCGCTCGTCGTGCGCTCGCCGCGGGTCGCGATGCGGACGACGCGGACGCCGTCGACGAAGACGTCGAACGAGCCGCCGTTCGGCTGCTCGAGGTAGGCGACCTCGGTGCGTGCGGTGCGCGCGGTGATGTCCGTCCACGCGCGCGCGCCGTGCTGACGTGTCTCGACGCCGATGCCTGCGAGGCCGTAGAGGCCGTCGCCGGAGAACTTCCCCTTCGCGAGCTTGCCGCGCTCCGACGCCCACTCGGTCGACATCCCGCAACGGACTCCCTCCTGGAGGTAGCCCTTCCACGGCTTGCCGATCGCGACGAAGCCACGACCACCGTCGCCGAAGCGACCCTGGAGCGCGCGGCGAATCACGGCGGTCTCGATGTCCGCGGCGGTGTGCGAGTCGCCGAACTGAACGATGCGCACGTCCTCTTGCGCCTGGCCGGCCTCGAGCTTTGCGACGGACTCGAAGAACCGCCGGAGCGCGGCCGGACGTTCGAGGGCCCCGACGACGGTCGCACGTGTCGCAGCTGCGATGGCCACCGGGGTCTCGGCGACCCGTGCCTCGGTCCCCGCAGTGCCTGCCGTATTGGCGGGGCTTGTCGGGGCGGACTTGGCCTTCGCGACGGCGTCGCCGCACCCCGACATGGCGACAGCGCACCCTGCGATCACCGCACAGGACGCGAAAGAAGACAGCAATGTCGTGAAGGGAGACCGGTGCACGCCTCCCAAATCCTGGCACGACGTGCCTATCGGCGGAAGTTTGTTTAGCGTGGCACCGTGCAGGACGGCGACAAGGCCCTGGATCCCAGGCGATCTTCGCAGCCTCCGCGCGCGTCGCTCCCGCCGCCTCCCTCCCGCGGATGGTGGCGGATCGCCTTTGCCTTCGCGTGGGTGAGCGCTCAGGGTGCCCTCGTCATCACCGCAGACCGACGCCCCGACGGCGCGTTCGGCTTCCGCATGTTCTCCGAATCGAGCACGATCGAGATCGTCCTCTATCGCGAGGTCGCTGGTGAGGACGGCCAGCGCAAGCGCGTGCATGTCGAGCACGGTGTGTGGAGCGCGCGTGACTCGGGTGGCCTGAAGCGCCGCTTCGCATGGACCGATCGCGTGCGCCGGCGTGAGCTTGCGTTCTTGGACACCGAGATGAGCACGAAGTACGGCACGAACGCGCAGCTCGCGCGGCTGCAAGCAGCGCTCGACGACGTCGCGACGCACATGGCCGACGACGCCGAGACGCGGCGCTTCCTTCTCGACGTGACCGTGCGGCACAACGGGCGTGAGCCGTATGTCGTCCACCTCGCGAGCGCCGAGCGCGCGGGCGGAGGTTCGTGACGTGATCGCCTGGCTCCAGCGCTTCAAGGACGAGATCGCGGACGCGTACGTCCTCGGTCCCGTGCGCGTCGCGCTCGGAGCGCTGCTCGGCTGGCAAGCGCTCTCGGCCGCCGAGGAGCTCGAGCAGCTCGGGTACTTCGGCGACACGTTCCACGCGAGCATGCTTCCGGAGGCGCTCGTGCCCTCGCACAGTCTGTATACCGTGCTCCTGGCGCTGCGCGTCGTCCTGGCCTGCATGGTGATGTTCGGCGTGTGGGCCAGGCCTGCGCTCGCCTCGAGCGCGCTTCTCGGGTTGTGGCTCCTCCTCTGCGATCGCCTACAGTTCCATCACAATCGTTATTCCCTTCTTTGCTATGCGCTGCTCGTCTCGCTGACTCCGTGCGACCGATCGTGGCGGGCGACGGAGTCCGCGGTGCCCGAGCCGCGAACCGGACCGTTCTGGGGCGTGCGCCTCGCGCAGCTCCAGGTCTCCCTCGTGTACCTCGCGTCGGGCGGGTCGAAGCTCCTCGACCCGGACTGGCGAAGCGGCCTCGTCCTCGCCGATCGCATCACGCGCCATGCGCATCTCGCGGTCGCGGCGGGGGTGCCTCGCAAGGTGGTCGACCTTCTCGGGCAAGAGGGCAGCGCGAGCGCGCTCGCGAAGCTCGCGATCATGACGGAGCTCGTCATCTGCGCGGCGCTCTGGATAAGGCCGACGCGCGTGGTCGCGATGTGGTGGGGCGTCTGGTTCCACCTCGCCATCCAGCTCACCACGAAGGTCGAGACATTCACGCTGCTCACGCTCGCGATGTACGGCGTGTTTGCGACGCCCGATTATCATGCGCGGACGCTGCGCTTCGACCCGTCGCGTTTCTGGGGGAAGACGGCCAGGGTCTTTGTTCCGCCTTTCGACTGGTTGGGGCGCTTCGACGTGAAGCCCTGGGAGCCCGACGCTCAGCCGGGGCACTCGGTCGTCGTCGTCCGCCGCGACGGTGGGCGCGTGACGGGGATACGCGCGTTCGCGATGATCGCGCGCTGTGTGCCGCTGCTCTTTCCGTTCTGGGCGCCGCTCGCGCTCGTGGCGAGCTTCACGCGCCAGGGTGACCTCACCACGGCGACGTGAGCTATCGCCGAGGGCCTCTCTTGCTCATCAGCCTGGAGAGCGCGAGGAGCTGACGCTCAGGGCTTCTTGTACTTGCCTGTGAGCTTCGTCGTGCCGACGCTGTGCGCCTTGATCGCGGTCTCTGCATCCGCGAGCGCGACGTTCTGCGTGAGACCGGGCAGCGCGGCGACGTCGAGCGCGTAGAGCACGAACTCGTAGACGTGGAGGGTGGACGGGCAGGGGCCCGCGTAGCCGAACGCGCCCTTGTAGTTCTTCGTCTGGTGCGCGCCGGCAGGCGCCTTGGGCGCGTACACCTGCTCGACGTTTGCGGGGAGCGCCGTCGCGCTCGCGGCGATGTCGTAGATGATGGCGTGGAGGAAATCGATCGTCGTGTCCTTGAGCACGATGGCATAGCTCAGCGTTCCGGCCGGACCGGTGCCCCAGGCGAGCGGCGGCGAGAGGTTCGTGCCGGTGCACGTGTTGTCGACCGCGAACGTCGCGCCTTCCGCGAGCGCGGTGCTGGTGAGCGTGAACGGCGCGGCGGTCGCCGAGTCCTCCGTCGCGCCGGAGTCCGTCTCGCCCGTCGCGGCGTCGGGATCGGTCGTGCCGCCTTCCGTGGTGCCGCCGCTCGCCCCGGAGGTTGCCGACGACGACGAGCACGCGGCGATGACGGCGATGACGGCGATACCGAGCATGGCGACCAGCGTGCGCGCTTTTCGAGTCATCGAGAGCGGGCGCCGGCGGATGGGGTCAAACATGGTGACAGGCTCTATCGCACGTCACGGGCGTACTGCCGAGCCCGCCGGCTGCGGTGTTTTGCGACGCTCAGGGGATCGGCGGAGCCATGAGCCCGCAACGACGAAAGAGCTCGGAGTGGAACGCGGGGCTCTGCGAGAACAGGACCGTGACGGCACCATGCCGGCCGACGATGCGTGCCTGGCGGCGGCCGATGACGGCGCCACGCCGAAACAGGTAGAAGGCGAGCAGCCCGAAGAAGAGGGCGATCGCTCCGAACACAGCCGCGGAGCCGAGCGCCTTCGGCACGGCGAGGATCGTCACGCAGAGGCAGAGCAGCGCGATCGGCACCGCGACGAGCGCGCCGATGACGAGATCGACCCACGCGAGCTTTCGCCAGACGGCGATCGACACGACATCGGGATAAGCGATGCCCACCTGATCGATGGGCGCAATGCCGACGACGGGATCGAGCGTTCCGGACGTCACGCCGCCCTGCTCGAGCCTGGCGAACTTGTAAGTCACGACGATCGACCACCTGAGATTGATCGGGAAGGCCGACGGATGCGGCGGTGGCGCGACGACCGAGCCGTCGAGCGCGGGGCCTGGGCTGAGGGTGAACATGCGCCGGCAGCCCTGACATTCCTGCGTCGCCGGGCTCGGGCTCGACGGGCAGTTGCACCACGGGCACGACAGCGCGACCGTCGGAAGGCCGGGAGGCATGCTCGGTTGCATCATGGTGTCTGCTCGATCGTCGCACGGAATCCGTGGCGCGGGAGCGGTTCTGGTCTATTCGAACGCCCATGCCCCTCCGGATGCCTTTCCGGTCGATCCAGCGCGTCTACTTCGACGATCTCGATGCGCTGAACATCCTCCACAACGTGCGCTTTCTCCTCTTCATGGAGCGCGCGCGCGGCGAGCTGTTGCTCGAGCTCGGCTTCCGCTGGGAGGACGAGATCGCGGTGAATCCTGACAAGTACCATGTCGTCGCGGAGCACCAGATCAAGTACCTCGCGCCGGTCC
>JAYSXP010000174.1:0-1897 GCA_043717125.1 Polyangiaceae bacterium
TTTTGCTCTGACTGCCTTTTAGCTGGCCGATACGGCAGGGTTGGGCGGCAATTTCATCGGCAAGGGAATTACCGGCTGGAATAGTCTGAGTGAGGGCCGGGGCGGCCCTGGTCGGAGAAGTTGGTTGGGTAGTAACCACAGGTAAAAGTATAATGGCTAAAATAACCAGGCAAATTGCGGCTGCAATAAGACCGCCAATTAAAACAAGCCGGGGCGAGCGGCTACCAGTCCGGGAAGATTGAGTCGCAGCCAGCGGAACAGGTGTCTTTTCGGCTAATTTAGTAAGCGGCTCAACAGGTTGCGCGGTATTTTCTTCCAGGGAAAGGCCATTTGCCGGGTTTCGCAGCTCTTGCAGGTAGATTTTCTTCCGGTTTGTTAAAAACCCGGAGCCTTCCATTTTTAGGCGGTTAAAGGCCATATCGCGATTGGCACGGGAGGCGGCAGGTGGTTTGTTGGGAATATTGATCCTTTTCTGGCTAATAGCTTCCCAATCCTGGAAAGAAAACAAAGGCAATTCACTTATTATTTCAGGTAGAAGATAATTCTTTAAAAAAGGGTCTCTGGCTAACGTATCCTGAAGTTGAGTTATGCAGCGATAGGGCGAGGTAGTGATGTTTTCAGTAGAGAAGCGAATAAGCGTCCAGCCGTCATTTATCAGGTCATTCCCCCGGAAGCGGTCATTGTTAAAATTAGATTTTTGAGAATGAACTACAAAGCCATCCAGTTCAATAGCAAACTTGGATTTCAGACCGACAATGCCATAATCAATAGTGTAAAATTTACCGCCGATTTTAACCGGGAATTGCGGTACGGTAAACTCCCCGATTTCGGGAAGCGCGGCCCGTGCCAGAATATACCGTAAAAATATGTATTCCAGGGAGGATTGAGCCGATAATTGATTATAAACTGGCGTGGTAGTCTGAGTGAACATTTAGGGCTGTTACCTTTTGAAAATTAGAAGATTATCCTTAACCTTTCTCAAAAGGAAAGAACAGGCTTCAAATATTAATTTGTGCAAAGAAGTGTCCGCTGCTTACTGCCGATAATTAGCCCTGCAATGCCAGGTGCTTTGATGTCAGGTAAATAATGATAACAAAGTTTGTTAATTGTTACTAGAAGACTAAAGTACTAAAAACCTGCGAATAAGAAACTTTATAGTGGGTAAAAAAAGTCGAGTTGCCCTCTCAATTTGTAGCTTTTGTTACACAAGGCACTAATTCGCGCTTGTGTTCAGGAGGGATTTTACCTTTCAAGTTGGCGGCTAGCTACTTGGTTACATTTGTAGTAAAATCCGGGTAACTTTTGGGTGAAAGCAAGCGTCTTGTAAGAAAACGGAGTCAATTTTGTTTACAACGGTCCGGCCAGTTAAAATGGGCGGCAGATACAGGAATAATGGCAGTAGATAAGGAAAATCAAGCGGACGATTTGGCCCAAACACACCTGGCTGAAGATGCTTCACCGGATTGGACCGGGCGCAAAGCCGGGGCCCAAGGGCTATTGGACAACCCGGAGAACCTGGCGATTGACGAGGAACCGGCAAGTTCTCCAGCCGTCCCGCTGGCAACCTGGACTAGAGGACGCTGGTGGCGTTTTCCACCTTCTTTTCGCTATCACCTGTCCCTGGAAACCGTACTCTACGCCCTGATAATCATCTTTGCGATTTTCACCCGCTTCTGGGATTTGAGTTACCGGGCGCTCCACCACGATGAAGGGGTCCACGCCTATTATGCCTGGCGGCTCTACAACGGCCAGGGCTACGACCAGGAACCCTGGAAACACGGCCCGTTCCTTTACCACATCCAGGCTCTGGTATTCTGGTTTTTCGGCGATAGCGACCAGACCGCCAGGATTTCCACAGCAAGTTTCGGGGTGCTGATTTGCCTCTTGCCGCTGGGCT
>JAYSXP010000175.1:0-5734 GCA_043717125.1 Polyangiaceae bacterium
GGACAGAAATACGAAGCCGAGATCGTCGCAGGCTCCGGCGATCGCTCCATCCTCGCCGGCTCGTACGTCCTCCTGCCGGCGCATTCGAACAACCCGCACAGCCCGATCCTCACCGACAAGCCGACGCTCGTCCTCTCGAGCGACTCCGGCGGCGCGAGTCTATCGTTCGAGCTCGACAAGCACCCGGACGGCTCGCTCCTCTTTTACGCATCGGCACGGCGGCCAGGACTTCTACGTCAACATGATCAAGACCGACTCCGAGCGCGGCCACGGCAGCGTGGAGCTGAACATGCACTGGGCGGAGGGCGGCCAGGAGTGGTCGGTCGGCGCGACGTGCGCGTTCGCGCCTTGAGCAAGCGGAGTCAGCGCTTCCGCGCGAGCTCGGCCTTGGCCTCGCGTGCTCCCTGCGCGGCCAGCTCATCGGCGCGCTCGTTGCCAGCGTTGCCGTTGTGCGCGCGGACCCATTGCCAGCGCACCACGAGGCGCTTCTCGACGATGCTCGCGTCGATGCGGCGGACGCTCTCCACGATGAGCGGATCGACCTTCGCGAACGCGCGCGCGCGCCACGTCTCGAGGCTCTTCGACAGATTCTCGATGAGCGATTGGTTGTCGGAGAAGATCACGGCCGCGGCGCCGTCGGGCAGCACAGCGAGCGCCTCCGCCACCGCGCGATACTCCATGACCTTGGCGAGCGTGCCCGTCGCCTTCCCGTGGCCCTCGATGGCGGGTGCAGCGGGCGGCTTGATGCAGAAGCCCCAGCCGCCGGGCGCGCCGTCGCCCGCCTTGCACGAGCCGTCGGTGTAACAGAGGTATTCGCTCTTGGCGGTCACGCGTGCGACCCCATGGTCTGGCGCACATGATGCACGGAAGCGGCCGGCACAAAGGGGGAAGTCATGCTGAACCGTCGCGAATTCCTGACGACCGCTGCGGGCGGGGTCGTCACGCTCTTGCTCACTCCGGTGATCTCCGCATGCGGCTCGGACACATCGAGCGGCAGGTCGTCGACGACGAATTCGACGACGCCGGGCTGCGACGGCGCGGGCGAGACGTCGACCGTCTCGCTCGGGCACCGCACTCGCTCTGCGTTCCGGCCTCCGACCTCGACAGCCCTCCCGCCTCGGGTGCGACGTACCTCACCTCGATCACCGAAGTTCACCAGCACATGGTCACGCTCACGCAGGCGTTGCTCATGGCCGTGGCCGGCGGCGCGAAGGTGATGGTGACCACCTCGACCATGGACGGCCATACGCACGACTTCACCGTGCAGCGCGTCGCGTCCACGGTGCCGGTGCCGCCCTCGAGCCCACCGGTGACGGGGCCGCACTACTGAGCGCTCGCGTTGTAGGATCGCAGCCATGCCGACGCTGCCGCGGAATGAGCTGGAGAAGCTGGAAGAAGCACGAGCCATCATGGCCGGCGCTCGGGCCAAGATCGATCGCCTGCGCACCCTCGAGCCGTACCTGATCGATCTCTCGCTGCGCGAGAACGCGTTCGGATCGCGCGTCGGGCAGACGCTCGCCGACAAGCTGAGCATCCTCCCGCGGCTCCGCGAGTTCGGCTTCGAGAACATCCTCCTCGGGACGCTCGACTACGCGATGCCCGACGAGCTCGAGGTCGACGACGACTTCATGATGCACCTCCGCGATCACGGCATCGACATGACCGGCGGCTTTGCGTTCACCGACATCGGGCTGATGAGCGAGGACGGCACGTTCACGCCTTCGCCCTCGATGCTGAAGATGCAGGCCTATGGCGTGCCGAACACGCTGCACGAGATCTACCTCAGCCCCGAAGGGATGAAGCCGCTCTACGACTTCGACACGCTTCGCCGGAGCCTCCCCGCCAACATCGCCTGGCTGAACGCGAACGTTCGCGGCGACCGCGGCGGGCTACCACGCATCATCATCAACGTCGTCGACGGATGCGACGCGTTTTCCGAGAACCTCGAGCAGACCACCGAGATCCTGAGCTTGCTCGCCGAGCAGCCCATCGAAGGTCTGAGCATCGAGGACGATCGCGGCACGTACATGCCGTTCCAGGTCGGCGCGTTCGTCGCCATCGCGCGCGGCTTCCTGCCCGCGCCGCTCAAGCTCCTCGTGCACATGCATTCGGGTGCCGGCTTCGAGAACGCTTCGCTGATCGAGGCGCTCCTCGAAGGCGCCGACGGTGTGTGGGGCGGGCTACCGAAGCGCGCGGCGATCATCGGACATGCTTCGCTCGGTGAGCTGATTGCCAATCTCGTTCGCGTCGGTAATACCCATATGCAGGACTATCGACTCGAATCATTGTTGCCATTGACGACCTCGCTGCAGGTCCTCGACGACGAGCAGCAGGTGCCCGAAGACCTCCCCATCCTGGGCGCGAACGCCTATCGACTGACGCTGGAGTTCTTCCGGCAGACGGCGACGAGATTCATGGACCTCGTGCCCGAGGCCATCGGCGGGAGCTACGGCTACCGCATCTGCCCGCTCGGCAGCGATCCCCCGGTCCTCGCCGGCCGGCTCGCGGAGGTGACTGGGAAACCCGCCAGCTCGTTCCCTGCCGCGGTATTGTCGCAAATGGTTCGAGTGATGCGGCGCGACCTCCGGGCGGGGGAGAGGATCGTCTACGATGAGCCCGCGCAGCTCTTGAAGCTCTACGAGCGCGCGGGTGGGTGTCCATGACTCAGGATGAAATCTCGGCGAGCACGGCGCGGCCGGAGCTCGACGGAGCCGTCTACAAGACCCTCCTCGAATCGACCAAGGCGATCCCCTGGAAGATCGAATGGAGCACGATGCGGTTTGCCTATATCGGGCCGCAGATCGAGGCGTTGCTCGGCTGGTCGCCGGAGAGCTGGGCGAGCGCGCAGGACTGGGCCGACCGCATGCATCCCGAGGATCGCCAGTGGGTGGTCGACTATTGTGTCTCGCAGTCGAAGGCGGGCGTCGATCACGAAGCCGACTACCGGGCGCTCACGAGGGACGGCACGTACGTGTGGATCCGCGACGTCGTCCACGTCGTCCGCTGCGCGGACGGCACCGTGGAGGCCCTCATCGGCTTCATGTTCGACATCAGCGAGCGGAAGGCCGTCGAGGAAAAGCTGATGAAGCTCCAGCGCGAGCTCGAGGACCTGTCGTTCAAAGACGGCCTCACGGGGCTCGCCAATCGCCGGCGCTTCGACACGCTCCTCGACCTCGAGTGGAGCGCCGCGCGTCGCAACAAGCGTCCGCTCTCGCTGGTCATGATCGATATCGACTTCTTCAAGCAGTACAACGACCACTACGGGCACGTCCGCGGCGACGATTGCCTCAAGCGCGTCGCGCAGACCATGAGCACCGGGGCGACCCGGCCGCGCGACTTCCTCGCGCGCTATGGCGGCGAGGAGTTCGTGCTCGTCTTGCCCGATACCGACGAGAGGGGCGCCCAGTACGTTGCCGCGCGCTGTCGCGAGGCGCTCCACGAAGAGCGGATCCCTCACGAGAAGTCCTCGGTCGCTCCCAACGTCACCGTGAGCATCGGCATCGGCACGATCGTTCCGTCAACCGACGACGAGCCGGTGCAGTTCATCGAAGAGGTCGACAAGTGCCTCTATCGCGCAAAACAGGGCGGACGAAATTCGCTCGTGGTGTCCAGCGCCGGCAACGCCAGGGCCTGAGGCCTGACCGCATGCTCATCGCCGCGCGTCATCTCGTGGATCGCCTCCGTCACCCGCGGTCGCGCGCCGATGAGGTCCTTGCGGTGCGGCGCCGGCTCGTTGCGCAGCCGGCACCCTCCGAGGCGAGTGACGAGGAGCGCGCCCTCGCGCTCGAACTGCGCCGCCTGCGCGAGGAGCTGACGAGCGCGCTGGCCGGCGTTAGCGCGTGCGGCACGTGCGCTCGCGGGCACTCCCTGCCGCACGGACGCTGGAACGGGGGCCAGTGTTGCGGCGGCCATACCGAGGGCGTCTTCACGGACGATGAGCTCGCCTCGCTTCGTCTCTCGGGCACGACTCCGGCGCGCCTCGCTCCGCCACGATCGGATCATGCAGGCTGCGCATTTCGCGGCCCGGAGGGCTGCTCGCTCGAGGTCGCGGATCGGCCCAACCTCTGCGTGCGCTATGTCTGTCGCGAGCTCGAGGGTGAGCTGCACGAGCGCGGCTCCGTCACCTCGGTGAAGGCGATCGCCCGTCAGCTCGGCCAGACGTTCGACCGGTTCTCGCGTGTGAGAGCTGAGCGTTCGCGGTAGCGTTGCCCGGACTCGTCGTCGTGCTGGGTTTGGGGGAGGTCTGGTGCCATGAGTCTCGACCGAGACGACGCCGCGGCGCAGGCGCTGCTTCACGCGATCATCGGCGACGGGGCCGACGCGGTCTTCGTGAAGGATCGCGAGCTGCGCTACACGATGTGCAACGGAGCCAGCGAGCGGCTGGTCGGGCTCCCGTTCGCGAACATCGTCGGCAAGACCGACCACGACCTCATGTCCGCCGAAGCGGCCGAGATCCTTGCTGCGCAGGACCGGCGCGTGATCGAGACCGGGGCGACGCGGACCGTCGAGGAGCGTCTGGTCCTCGACGGCCAGTCGCGGGTCTTCGTCACGACGAAGTTCCCGCACCGCGCCGTCGACGGGGACATCCAGGGCCTGGTGGGCGTCGCGCGCGACATCACCGGGCACGTCCAGGCGTCCGAACGCCTGCGAGCCGACGAGACCTTTCTGCGGCTCGTCCTCGACGCGATGCCGGTCGGCGTCATGGTGGTCGACGCGCAGGGCGACATCGTCCTCGGCAATGACGCCTCGAGGCGGATCTGGGGCGAATCGATCGTTCGTGGCGACGAGCGGTGGCGGCGCAGTCGGGCCTGGTTCCGTCCCACCGGCGCGCTCGTGCAGCCGCACGAGTGGGCTTCGGTCCGCGCGCTGTTCGAAGGCGTCCCGCAGCCATCGGACAGCTCGCCGGTTGACCATCATCATGAGCTACGTCCACATCCTCGGCGGCGGCGTCGAGACCGACGAGCAGCGACGTGCCGACCTCGCGGAGATCCAGAAGGCTGCCGAGTCGGCAGCGGCGCTGACGCGGCAGCTCCTCGCCTTCGGACGACGCGAGATGGTGCACCCGAAGAACGTGAGCCTCGAGAAGGTGGTCGCCGGCGTCGAGAAGATGCTCGCGCGTCTGATCGGCGAGCACATCCACATCCACGCCGACTAAGGTGAACGGCGGCCGTTTCGCGCGCCTCGCGGTCACCGACACCGGCGTGGGAATGGACGCGGGCACGTGCGCGCGCGCCTTCGAGCCGTTCTTCACCACGAAGGAGCGCGGGCGTGGCGCGGGGCTCGGCCTCTCCACGGTGTCAGGCATCGTGGCGCAGAACGGAGGCACGATTCGCGTCGCGAGCGAGCCCGGTCGCGGGACGACGTTCGAGATCGATCTGCCCATCGTCGGGGCACCGACGTCGATCGACGCCGCGCCGGACGGCGCGGTGACGCTGCGAGGGACGGAGAAGGTCCTGCTCGTCGAGGACTCGACGGCGGTGCGGCTTGCGGTGCGCGCCATCCTCGAACGTTACGGCTACCACGTGCACGACGTGGGAGACGCAGCCGCGGCCCTCCTCCACGTCGCAGACGATGCGGTCACCGTCGATGTCCTCGTGATCGACGTCGTGCTGCCGTCGATGAACGGCCCGCCGCGCCAGTGATCACGGCTCAGCTGCGGCGCATCACCGAGGGACGCCGTGGCAATCGCACGTGGGCGTGCAGGTCGGCGAGCACGTCTTCGGCGCGGCCGGTG
>JAYSXP010000176.1:0-5686 GCA_043717125.1 Polyangiaceae bacterium
GGGCGTCGTGATGCTCACGGGCATCGGCGAGAACCTGAACCAGATGACGAGCCCGCTCTACGGCGCGGACGCGTACATCGACAAGCCGTTCGAGTTCGATGATTTCGACGACAAGATCCGCGACACGCTGAAGGCGCGCACCAAGCAGCGCGAAGGCATCGTTCGTCCGCCGATCAACGGGACGGCCGGCGCAGCGAAGCCGTTGAGCGCGGACGAGGGGCGCTCCGCGAAGCCCTCGGCGAAGAAGGCGGAGCCCAAGAAGGCCGCCATGAAGACGAAGACCGTGGGGAAGAAGGCGGCCGGGAAGAAGGCGGCCGCAAAGCCGGCGGCCGCAAAGCCGGCGGCGAAGAAGCCCGCGGCGAAGAAGCCCGCGGCGAAGAAGCCCGCGGCGAAGAAGGCGGCCGCAAAGCCGGCGGCGAAGAAGCCCGCGGCGAAGAAGAAGCCCGCGGCGAAGAAGAAGCCCGCGGCGAAGAAGAAGCCCGCGGCGAAGAAGAAGTAGCGCGCGCGTGAACGGCTCGGAATCTCGGAACCAAGAACTTCCGAGCTTCCGAGCTACCGCGTGAAATCTCGCTCTCTCTACTTTGTACGCGCTTTCTCGAAGTCGCCCCGAAACCACTCGACCGCGCGCCGGACCGTCTCTTCGAGCGGCCGCGTGCGCAGGCCGAGCTCGCGCCGGGCCTTCGCGTTCGAGAAGAACGCGCTTCGCTGCGTGTAGCGCATCGAGCGGTACGTCGCCGGCGGCTCCTTGTGCGAGACGTGGTCCGCCCAGAGCTCCATGCCGAGCGCGACGCCCGCCGCCAGCGCTCTTGGCATCGGCACCTTCGGGGCGGAGATGCCGGCCACCTTGGCGACGATGTCGAAGAACTCCGTCATCGAGACGTTGTCGTTGCCGAGGATGTAGCGCTCACCGATGCGCCCCTTCTCCTCGGCGAGGAGGTGAGCCTCCGCGCAGTCGTCGACGTCGATCGTGCAGAAGCCGCCCGGGCTGTAGGCGGGCACCTGCTTCGCGAGCAGCGAACGGACGATGCCGCCGGTCGGCGTCGGGGCGATGTCGCGCGGCCCGAACGGGAACGCAGGGTTGACCACCACCAAGGGCAGTCCGCTCTCGGCGAAGCGCATCGCGATGCGCTCACTCTGCCATTTCGTGAGGATGTACGGATTCGCGACGTCGAACAGGTTGAACTTCGTGGTCTCGTCCGCGAAACCGCCTTCCACGAGACCAATCGCGGCAACGGAGCTCGTGTAGACGATGCGTTTGACCTTCGCCTGCTGCGCTGCGAGGAGGGTCGAGGTGGTCCCCTCGATGTTCACGCGGTAGATCACCTCGTCGTCGGGCAGCCACGTCTTGTAGAGCGCCGCGAGGTGAAAGAGCGTGTCGCAGCCGTCGAGGGCCTTCTTCGTCGTGGTGAAGTCGGTGACGTCGCAGGGGATGCGTTCGACCGACAGTCCCTCGAGGTTGGCCGTGTTCGCACCGGGCTCGATCAGGCAGCGCACGGTTCGCTTTTGCTCGAGGAGCTTTCGCACGACGGCGCTGCCGATGAAGCCCGTTGCGCCCGTGACCGCTGCGCTGTTCGCCATCGCATTCGAGGCTACCGGAGGCCGTGGCCGATTGACATGCGCGCTCGAGGCCGTGCACATTGCGAGCGATCTTCGGTGTCGGGGATAGGCATGGAGCGCACTCGTTCGCGCTCTTGATCGCGCTCGCCTTCGCGTGCGGTCCCGCAGCCGCTCGGTGCACCGCTGGCCGCTGCGCCCGCTCCCGCGGACGACGACCTCCGCCGCGTGTTCAACGAGGGCAAGGGCAAGAGCGGCCGCAACCTCTACACGATGCCGTGGTCGTACTACGGCGGCATGACGCCCGAGGACAAGGAGGCGCTCACTGCCGCGCTTCACGAGCTTCCCGCCGTCGGCAGCGTCGTCCCGCCCTCGGAGATCAAGTAGCGAGCTGCATCCGGCAGGTCTTGCAGTTCGCGATATTTCGTGTACGAAGTATCCCATGCCCAGCCCGTATCGCGAGGAGCACGACCACTTTCGCAACACCGTCCGACAGTACTGCCTGAAGGAGCTCGCGCCGTACGCGGACACCTGGGAAGAGGCCGAGCTCTTCCCCAACGAGGTCTTCAAGCGAGCCGGTGATCTCGGCCTCTTCGCGGCGCATTACCCGGAGGAGCAGGGCGGGGCCGGCGGCGACTACTGGTTCAGCATCGCGAAGGCCGAGGAGCTGCCGAAGTGCGGCTCGGCCGGCGTGTCGATGGGGCTGCTCGTGCAGGGTGACATGGCGACGCCCGTGATCAGCGACCTGGGCACGAAGGAGCAGATCGAGGAATTTCTGACGCCCGCCATCAAGGGCGAGAAGATCGCCGCGCTCGGCGTCAGCGAGCCCAACGCGGGCAGCGACGTCGCCGGCATCCAGACCTGGGCGAAGCGCGACGGCGACGACTGGATCGTCAACGGGTCGAAGACGTACATCACGAACGGCACGCGCGCGGACTTCGTGACGCTCCTCGTGAAGACGAACCCGGAGGCCGGCGCGCACGGCTGCAGCTTCTTCCTCGTCCCGACGAAGACGAAGGGCTTCAGCGTCGCGAAGAAGCTGAAGAAGATGGGCAACCACGCGAGCGACACCGCCGAGCTCGCGTTCGAGGACATGCGCGTCCCGCAGCGTTACATGCTCGGAGAGCCCAACCAGGGCTTCATGTACCTGATGCAGAACTTCCAGTCCGAACGGCTCATCGCGTGCGCGAGCGCGTGCGGCGGCATGCAGCTCGCGCTCGACGAGGCGATCGCCTATGGCCGCGAGCGCAAAGCGTTCGGCAAGCCGATCATCAAGCGCGAGTACTGGCAGCACAAGTTCGTCGACCTCCAGACCAAGGTCGAGGCGGCCAAGGCGCTCACGTACAAGGCCGCCGAGATGTTCAACGACGAGCGCTACGTCAAGAAGGAGCCGATCTCCTTCGAGTCCGTGAAGATCATCAGCATGGCGAAGATCTTCGTGGGCGAGCTCGGCAGCGAGGTCATCGACCAGTGCCTGCAGTTCCACGGCGGCGCCGGCTACATGGACGAGTACCGCATCTCTCGCGCCTTCCGTGACCAGCGCCTGCTGCGCATTGGCGGCGGTACGACGGAGACGATGCGGTACTACGTCGCGAAGCTCATGGGGCTCTGAGCGACCTGAGCGACGCTCAGGGGTTGCAGACGAGCGCGCGCGTGACCTTGCCGCCCTTCGGGCCGGTCACGGTGTACTCGCGACCGCCGAGGAACTCGATCGTGACGCTTGCGCTCACGCCGGACGCCTTCGTGCGCTCGAGCACGATGGTGCCGCTCTCGGGGCAGCCGAGGTCGCCGATCCCGCAGCGCTTGAAGCCGGTGACCGAGTGCGAGAAATCGCGGGCCGCGACCGTCGTCTGCGCGGAGCCGTCGCGCGTGAGGCACTTCGCGGCCGAGTCCCACGTCTCCGTGAAGTCGGCGGTGTGCGACAAGACCTTGCCGTTCTTCGTCGTGCCGGTCCAGTCGCCCGTGCGGTGCTTCGTGATGACCGCGCCGTTACGCGTGTAGACGACGACGCGCTTGCCGCTGATCTCGGCGCCGTTCGCCTTGAAGCCGCTCGTCTCGTGCGTGATCGTCAGTGTGCCGTTGCCGCGGACGTACGTCGAGGTGACGGTGCCGGTGAAGTTCGCGAGACCGTAGGGGCCCGAGCAGCCGTTGAAGAGGTGCGTAGCGACGTTGCCCGCGAGCGTCGTCGTGATGCAGCCGGCGGGCTTGAACCACTTGCCGGGGTTCCCCTTGACCTTGGCGAGCAGCGTGGCGTCGTCCGCGCCGTCCGCCGGGGTGCCCGGGTCGGTCGGGTCGGCGCCGCTGAGGGGCTCCTCGACACCGGACTCCATCGTGTCGTCCGTGTCCTGCGCCTCCGAGTTGTCCGAGACGAGCTGCGCCTCGTCCGTACCGAGGGGGCCGTCACTCGTGCTGTCGGTCTTGGCCGCACAGCCGACCGCCACGAGCCCGAGGACCGCCATCATCGACACCAAAGACACGTTCGAGAGCTTCATCGAGGATTCCTCCGTTCGGGTTACGAAGGGAGACAGAGCACTCTCCGTGCCGCGGACGAGGTTTGACAAATTTCAATGATTCCGCGTCAAGAAGGCGTCGAAAAGGGGACGCATCCCGTGCCGGTGAACCTCTCGACGTTCAGGGGCCGGCGTCCACGCACGCTCAGGGGGCGCGTAGCTTCTCGGTCTGGCCCATGTGGAAGAACCGGCGGAGCTCTCCCTGCAGATCGCCGAAGCGCGCACGAGTCACATAGTCGCGCTCGAGGCGACCCGTGAAGCGTCGCGCGCAGCCGTTCGCCATCCGGTAGCGCTCGCCCTCGACAGTGTTCGCGTCGTGGACGAACGAGACGTCGTCGTAGAGACGCTCGCGAAGGCGGCGGCTCGTTCGGACGTCGAAGTCCCGCAGGGCCGACGCGAGGATCACGTATTTGTCGACCTCGGCTTGCAGCTCGAGCTCGAGCTGCGTGGCCTCTCGTCCGAGGGATGCCCGATCGGCGAGGTAGACGAAGTGACTCACGCCCTCGATGATCTGGCAGAGCGGGTCGAGGCTCGCGCCGTCGACGTCGACCGATGCATTGCCGAGTCGAGGGATGCGGAGCTGGAGCTCGAGACCTTCTTCGGACTCTCGCACGAGGAGCGCTTCCCGCTGACCCTCGTCGGCGTGCGTGACGAACGCGTCGACATCGGCCGCGCGGTCGAGATGGTAGAGGACCTCGAGACCGCGCTGGATGCGGCCGGCAAGGGCGATCTCGCGCACGAGACCGACGCCGTTGCCCTCGAGGGCACGTTCGTTCGTACGCTCGTGGGTCAAGAGAAGACCCGTCCGCCTCCGCGCGGCGCCACGAAGCCCTGCGAGGCGAGCGCCTCACCGAGCCGCTCGTTGCGGGTCTTCATCCATCGCTCGTAGAGCTTGAGGACGCCGCGCGAGGTCTGTACGCCCTTCGCGACCGTCGCGTTCGCGACCTCAGCGAGGACGGCGACGAACGTGGCGAAGTCCTTCGCGAGCTCACCGAAGATGTCGACGCTCTTCTCGACGTCGCGTTCGCTTCCGGTGCGGAGCAGCGACCCGGCGTTCTCGTAGGCCGTGCGCCCGATGCTCATGACGTAGTTCGTGTCGACGCCGCGTGCCTCGAAGTGATCGGCGAAGAAGCCCGAGGAGTAGAGAACGCCGTCGCCGAGCGTGCGGAGCTTGTCGAAGCGGTCGGCGAGCCCGTTCGTGTGGAGGGCCTCGTCGAGCAGCAGGGTGAGAGGGCGGTCGAGGGTGCGCTCGACGGGGCTGCCAGGCTTCGCCAGCTCGGCCAGGAGCGCGACCAGGTACGAGGTGACGCCCTCGGAGGCGCTCACGCCTCGCACCCTCATGGCGTCCTCCACGACCTCCTCGAAGAAGTCAGCAACCGATGCCGTGGCCACGATTCCTGTCATTTCTGACCTCCGCCTAGCTACTTCCGCGTACTTCCGAACTCTGCCGCAGCCGAGTGGACTGCTCAACGTTGATTATACAACGGCCAGAACGGAGGCAATTTTCAGGGAGTTTCGTGCGTTTACGTCAAGAATCATGTCAGCACTCGAGGGGACCGAGTGCCACGTCCGGCGCGGAAGCTGCGCGCAATGTCTGCGGCACCACGTAACAACAGTAATTA
>JAYSXP010000177.1:0-5684 GCA_043717125.1 Polyangiaceae bacterium
GAACTTCTACCGCGTCAGCTCGAACGTCGTGACGTGGGGCGGCATCATCGCGACCGCCGCGTACACGCTGCTCCTGCGCATGCGGCTCTGAGGGAACTCAGTGCAGCGAGATGCCTATCGGGCCCATCGCGAGATAGACCGCGACGATGACGACGAGCATCACACCCGCGACGAGGGCGTAGTTCACGCGCGATTGCGAGGTGCTCCACCCGTCTGCGTAGAACTTTCCCTTCGAGCGCTGGCGGAGCTTCCGCTGGACGGCGAGGAGGAGCGCGCGATTCTGCTCGCTCTCTTCTTTGGCGGGCTCGGCGTCGGGCGCGCGCGCGGGCTCGGGCGGCGTGAGCGAGCGCTTGAGGAGCGCGCTCAGCGCGGGCACCTCGAACTCCTCGACCGGCGCTTCCACCTCCTCGGGCTCGGCGTTGTTCGGGTCAGTGTCGGTTCGCGTCATCCGATCTTCTCGCCGAGCTCACGCTCGACCATCTCCTTGAGCTGAGCTCGCGCCCGGAAGATCCTGCTCTTGACCGTACCAGCCGCGAGGCCCGTGATCTGCTCGATCTCCTCGTAGCTGAGCTCCTCGACGTCGCGCAGGATGAGGCATTCACGGAACGCAGGATCGATCTTGAGGATGGCGTCCTGCACGATCTTCTCGACCTGACGCCCGGCCATCGCCTCGTCGGGTCGCTCGATGTGCGCGCTGTTCGACTTCTGCGCGTCGCCGAGCGGGATGCGTTCGGCGACCGCCTCGAGCTCGTCCTGCTCGTTCGCATGTCGCACGCGAAGGTACTTCGAGCGGTTCTTGCAGAGGTTCACCGCGATCCGGTAGATCCAGGTCGATAGCTTCGACTCTCCGCGGAACGTCCCGATCGCCTTGAAGACCTGGACGAAGACTTCCTGCGTGAGATCCTCGGCCTCGGCGCGGTTGCCGAGCATGCGCAGCACGAGCGCCGACACACGACGCCCGTACGCCGTGACGAGCTCGTTGAACGCGCGTTCGTCACGCGCGATCAGTCGCTCGATCAGCTTGGCTTCGACGTCGTCCGGCAGTGCCACGTCGGGCCATGGTGCAACATTGTCGGCAAAGAATGCAAAGTCCGACGAGGTTGGCCCTTCGAAGCTCGAAGGAGGCGCCGGAAACCTTGCCATTGTCCGATTCGAGGACAGCGCTCGAATCGAGAAAGTTCCGCGCGAGGCGTTACTCGGGACGTGCGTCCTCGTCGCCCGCGTCATGTCCGCCGGTACCATCCACCACGACGGGGTCGTCAGACACCCCGACGAGCCACGAGCAGCCCGTCGTCATCGTCGCGAGGAGGGTCAGCAGGACGACCATCCGTGGCGCTTGGAGGCGACCCAGGAGCGTCAAAACGCACCTCCGAGGCCTAGCTCGGCGCCGCCCGTGCACGGAAGGATCCCGATGCGAGCGCTCGAACGGGCGGGCCGGCTCGTGAAGAAGAGAAAGCCGCCGACGGCTCCTGCGCCGACTCCGACGAGCGTGCTGATCGTCGCGATCGTCGCGCGCGACTGTGCGTCGCGATAGAGCTCCGCGCCCTCCGCCGTGCAGCGGTTGCCCGAGCACCGAGCGCCCACGTCGTTACGCTTCTCGACGGCGAGGATGCCGAACGTCACGCCGACGGCGAGCGCTGCACCGCCGACCGCCGCGAGGACGAGGCCCGTCACGCGACGGACGCGATCGGGATCGGGATCGGCGGGCCCTGCGGGTGCGCGCGGAGGCGGAGCCGGGCGCGAGAGATCGTCGCTCAGGCTGGGGACATTCACGAGCTGCTCGGTCGGCGAATCCGTGACGCGAAACTTCACCGTGTTCCGCGCTGCGCCTGGTGCGCTGATCGTCACCGAGTGCTCGCCCGGGTCGAGGAAGACGGGCAGGTGCCAGCGGGAGTCGGGCAGCGGCTCACCGTCGACGTCCACCGTTTCGAGGGCGCGATCGGTCGGGAGCTGGAGGAGCACGCGCGGCAGCTTCGTCTCGAGCGCGAGGGCGTGCTGCATCGCGAAATCGTGGCGATCCTTCTGACCGTTCTGCGCGGCCCATGCCGCTCCGTGATGGAACTCGCTCCAGGCGGTCGCCGGCTTGCCTACCGTCTCGTGGCAGAGCGCGAGGTTGAGCAGCGTGCCGAGCTTCGGACCGAGCCGCAGGCTCTCGGTGAAGTCCGCACAGGCCTCGGCGTACTTTCCGGAGTCGAACTTCTTCTCGCCGGAGCGAAACAGGTATTCTGCACGCATCTCGTTCGACATGCCGGGCGGCGCCGCCTGCGCCCGTGCCTCGCGCGCGACCGAGGCGAGCGAAAGGAGGGCGACGAAGGTACCGATGGCCGGCAGCGCGCGAGACGACATGCGGGAGGTGATCACTTCATTCGCGCGAATTCAGGAACTTCGGCCGCTGTGGCTTGCCGGGCTTCGCGTTCCTGGAGCGCTTCGGGTCCCCAGTGTGTCCGGGTGAGTCGGGCAAGTCCATCACCATCGGAGCGCCGTCCTCGCCTGTCGCACCGCCCGGTTCGGCCGGGCCGTCTTCGGGTCGCGCACCGGCAGCTCCACCGCGTGCCGCGCCGGTGGCCGGGTCGATGTTCGCGACTGTCGTGTTGACCTGCGGATGCTTGTCGGCCGCCGATGCACGGCCCGACCGCACGACGACGACGACCGTACCGGCGACGACGAGCACCGCGGCGGCCGCGCCGAGCCAGCGCGTGACGCCCATGCGCTTGACGGAGCCGACCGCACGTGAGCTCTCGGGAACCGCCGGCACCTCGGGCTTCGAGTCCGGCGCCTGCCCGGCGGCCTTCACCAGGGTGAGCGGAAATGCGTCCGTGGCGTTCATCGTCGCGCGACCACCGCCGGTCGTGCGGGCTCGCTCGGCGACCTCGTTCAGCGCGGCGACGACGCGGCGTGCTTCGGACGGCGTGTCGGTCTTCTTGAGCAGCTTGGCGCGCTGGAGCACCTGCTCGGCGCGCTCGATGAGGCCGTTCCACGCGCCGCTACCGAACGGCTTGAGCGCGCGCGCGAGCTCGGCGGTGTCGGTCCAGCGGTCCTCGGGCTTGCGCTGGAGGCACTTCGTGATGATGTCCGAGAACTCGGGCGGGAGGCGCCAGTTCACGGAATGGATCGGCAGGGGATCCTTCTCGAGGATCGCGGCGAAGATCTCGCCGACGCCATCGCCGTCGAACGGCGGCTTACCGCACAGGAGCTCGTACGCGACGATGCCGATCGACCAGATGTCGGCGCGAGCATCGATGTCCTTCGCGTTGCGAAGCTGTTCCGGCGACATGTACACGGGCGAGCCGAGCACGGCCTGACCGGTGAGCTTCTTCTCCTCCGGCCTCGAGCGCATCGCCTTCGAGATGCCGAAGTCGAGCATCTTGATCACGTTGCCGCCGTCGGGACGGCACGCGAGGAAGAGGTTCGCCGGCTTGATGTCGCGATGCACCAGCCCGACGGAGTGCGCGTGTGCGAGCGCCTCGAGCGCCTGGAGCAGGTAGTCGACGACCTCGGCCAGCGGTAGTGGCCCTTCGACGGTGAGCAGCTCTTCGAGGTCGCAGCCCTCGAGGTACTCCATGACGAGGAACGGTGCGCCGGTGGCCGTCGAGCCCGCATCCATGACGCGGGCGACGTGCTCGCTGGTGATGCGCGCCGCCGCTTGTGCCTCGCGCGCGAAGCGCTCGACGACGAGCTCGGAGGTCGCCGCGTCGGGGAGGAGGACTTTGACCGCCACGCGCTGACGAAGAACGAGATGCTCGGCCGCATAGACGATGCCCATGCCGCCCTCTCCGGCGACCTGCTCGAGGCGGTACTTGCCGGCGATGACGTCGCCGACCTTGGGCATCTCGTATTCGGACACGCCTTTGGTTCTCCCTCACCTCGCCCGTCCGGCGCGTCTCGAGAGTGTGTCTCGAAAAACGAGCTCCGGAACGCGAGGTTCTTCAAGGAAGTATACCCGCCGCGTCCGCCGAAAACGAACGCGATTGTCAGGTGATTTCGCGCGTTTCACCCACGGAATCGAACGTTTCAAGGGTGCAATCCATCGCGGCCATTGCGACCGGCGTTCGCAGGCAGGTGTGGGAGAGCCGGTCGGGGCGTGGGGAACAAGCCGATGTCAACCCGCCCGTGATCGCCGCAGCTTTTCATGTCTTTCAGCGTGGGCGCCGGGCGGAGAGAGCGCTAAGTGTGCGCGATGCACGCAAGGAAGACGGCTCGCGACGCTTACTTCCCCACGCGGTTCGACGACGTCTTCTTCACCCCGCGCGGCGACATCGCGTTCAAGGACACGGGCGACGCGAGACGGTTCGCGGACCGGATCAATGCGAAGGACGGGCGCAGTGCGGCAACGAGCCTCCGGCCGGCTGAGCTCGCCGCGATGTCCCTCGTCCACGAGATCTTCCACACGATCATCAGCCTCTATCGCGAGAGGAACGCGGCAGCCTTCGATGCGCTCCGCGGGCAGCTCGGCAGCACCCTCGGCGACGACGGCGTGCGGCAGACGCTCCTCACCTTCCTTCGCTCGTTCCCGACGCCTGCAATCTACATGCATTTGCAGGGCGAAGGCGACGAGACACCTTCGAGCTTTCTCGCACGCGAAGGTAAGCGAGCCGCCGACGACACGACGACCGAGTTGCTGCTCCTGTGGATCACCAACCAGAACCGGGCCTACGAGCCGATCCGATCCATCGTGACGGACGCCGACCTCGGCGACACGTACAAGGCCTTCGTCGTCGAGACCCAGCGCTTCTTCGAGGCCGACGTGCCGTTCGGTCCCCGCGGAGAGACGCTCCTCGCCCTCCTGCTAGCGCCGCTTCGTGCGGCCCCGGAGTCGATCCTCGATCAGTTGAAGTACATCGAGGTCCACTGGGGTGAGTCGCTCGGCCTCGACCAGCTCGACCTCTGGCGGCGCGTCCTCTGGGCGAAGGACTTTCTCGCCGAGGAGGCCAAGTACTTCCATCGCGGCGGCCCGGGCCCCGGCGAGCCGTTACTGGACGCGATGACCTTCGAGCGGCGCCGGCAGGAGGAAGAGCCGAGGCGCTTCAGCCTCGACGTCGACTGGATGCCGCGCGTCGTGATCGTCGCGAAGACGGTCTTCGTGTGGCTCGACCAGCTTTCGAAGAAGTACGAGAAGCACATCGACCGCCTCGACCAGATCCCCGACGAGGAGCTCGATCTGCTCGCCTCGCGCGGCTTCACCGGGCTGTGGCTCATCGGGCTCTTCGAGCGGAGCAAGGCCTCGAAGCACGTCAAGCAGCTACGCGGCGACGAGGACGCGGTCGCGTCGGCGTACTCGCTGATGAAGTACGACATCGCGTGGGAGCTAGGCGGTCACTCGGCGTACGAGAACCTCAAGCAACGCGCGTGGAAGCGTGGGCTACGGCTCGCCGCCGATATGGTGCCTAATCATGTCGGCATCGACGCCGAGTGGGTGATGAACCACCCGGACTGGTTCATCCAGACCTCCGAGCCGCCCTTCCCCGGCTACCGCTTCGGCGGCCCCGATCTCTCGGAGAACCCGCATGTCGGCGTGTTCATCGAGGAGGGCTACTGGAACAAGACGGACGCTGCCGTCGTCTTCCGCCGCCACGATCGGCACACCGGCGAGAACCGCTTCATCTACCACGGCAACGACGGCACCAGCATGCCGTGGAACGACACCGCGCAGCTCGATTACACGAAGGCGGAGGTCCGCCACGCGG
>JAYSXP010000178.1:0-5680 GCA_043717125.1 Polyangiaceae bacterium
CACACGAAGACCACGTGGAACCTCGCCGACACGGGCGTCGTCACCGTCACGATCACTGAAGGATCACGCGATCTCGTTCCCGCAAGCGTGCTCACCCCGCACCCGCTTTGGCGGTAATGCGATATTCAGGCGAATCCCTACTTCACGCGGACCGAGGCGACGCTTTCGCTGGCTTGGCGGCCGCGCGCCTCTTCGGATAGGCCGGGGCGAAAATCGCGATAGGCGAGCGTCACGAATTTCTCGGGAGTCGCGTACACGCAGACGGCGACGAAGAAGAGGTCGTCGGCCGAGAGTCCATTGAAGCGCGCTTGGATCGCATCGCTCGCCTCGGCATAGCTGGCCTCCGAGAACTGCATCTCTTGCGCCGCCTCTTCGCGAAGCTGCGCCTGTTGCTCTCTGGTGCGCCTCGCGAGCGCGTCGTGGGTCTCATCTTGGTCAAGCTCGGCGGGGAGTGACGTCGCCATCACCGTGATTTGCGCTCCGCCGTGGCCTCCATGTACTGCCAGCCCTCGTCGAGCTCGGTCTCGTTCCACGAGTCGATGACCGTCATCTTGAAGGGCTCGTGCTCGAAACGGAATACGCGGCGCGAGATATCCGACGTCGGACCGAGCTCCGCCGGCTCGAGCATCGCGCGATCGGTGGGCACGCCGCGCGCTTCGAGATCGGAGAGCAAACCGATGCACGAGGTCGTGTTCTCCGTGGCGCCTTCGTTGAGGCCAAGCGCGTGCTTTTTTTGCCGTGAACGTCGAGCTGAGGTCGCTGCTCATCATCTCGCCGAGCTTCTCTCGCGCTCGACCCTCGGACCGACACCATCGTCATCGTCGACCCGAAACCCGGGCTCGCGCGCTGGAGCACGGCCGGGAAATGCCTCACGGCCCCACGGGCGTCGGGCAGCGCGCTGCCTCACTCGACGCTCACGCCCGATGAGCGCACGCTCCGCAGGAACGGCACGGCGATCGGCGTGACGTTCGAGGCCGCGCGATCGTCGGGAGCGTCTACGGCTGGGTGCTCGTGTGCGATCTCGCCGCGATGACGTAGTCACCGGGTGACGCGGGAGCGATGGCACGCGCCGCAGAGCGTCACTGCACCGTGCCGACGAAGTCGCCGGAGTGCACGACGATCGGGCCGTGGAGGTCGTAGTTTCCGGCGGTCGCGACCGCGCGCAGAGCGTCGACGCGACCGACGGACTCCGACCACGCCTGGCGTGTCGATGCGTCCGAGGCGTGTGCGAGATCCGCGCGCCGCACGGTGAAGAACGCCTCGAGCCATCGCTTCTCGTCGACGCCGCTTGCAGGCGTCCCGGCCACGGCCTTCGCGGTCCTCGCGAGGAGCGCCGGGAGCCCGTCCGCGTCGTCGCCTTCGCCGTGCTGGATGATCGCGTCGTAGAGCGCCGCGCGGGCGAGTGGGAACGTGAGGTGAAGGCTGTCGGCACGCTTCATCGCGGGGACGAAGTAGAGACGGTCCTCGACGTCGTCCTGCGCGGTGCGGAAGGCGGCGTCGCGTGCAGCGGCGCTCCACGCGGCGGCAAACCCATCGAGGCCGACGGCCGAACCGCTCTCGGACGCCGCCAGCGCGCGCAGGCGCGGCAGATAGGCGGCGAGCGCATTTCCCGGAACGCGCATCGTGTAGAGTGCAATCACCTCGAGCGCGTCGCCGGTCGCCGTCGTGAACCCTGCTCGGCCCGCGGTGAAGCCGCGACCGTCGTGGATGTCCTCGACGTACGCGTACTGGATCTCGGGAGTGCCGTTCTCGAAGAGGCTGGTCAGCGCTTCGGCGCGGCGCTTCGTGTCACCGGTCAACCACCCCGGGCTCGCGACACTGCCCGTGCGGATGGCACCCGCGCTTTGCGAAGCGTCGTCGGGCGCGTCTGAAGCCGCGCATGCCGCGATCGGGAGGATTGCGAGGAGAAGGAGGCAACCGAGGAACGAGCGCACGACCCCAGCGCTGCAAGACACGCGCCGGTGGTCTACGCGCCGCCACGCGCTGCAATCGAGGCCGAGCATGGATCGTCGATGACTCAGTCGCGGCCGCGGAAAAGCCAGGGCGCGGGCTTCGCTACCCGCGAGCGGCGAGAGAGGGAAGCGCGTGGCGCGCGCCCTGCGAGAGGCGTGCGCCCGAGCCGCTACTACTTCTTGTCTCCGCCGTGGTCGCCGTCGCCCTTCGTTTCCGCTTCGCCCTTCGGATGAGCCGCGGCATACGCCTCCTCGGCCTTCGACGAAATCTGCACGACGGCGGCAGGGGCCGCGGCCGAAGGCTCCGCAGCTCTGGGCGCGGCCTTGGGCGGAGGGTGATGATGGGCGGCGTGAACGTGCTTGTGGGCTGCGGCTGCGTGGATTTGCATCGGGTCCTTTCCAATGAGCGGTTCGACCCCCAGGAACGACGCAAAACGCAACGCCTTGAGCTTACAATCCGTTCATCGAATGCAGAGAGCGAATGGAGAGACCTGGCCTTCCGTCATCGCGTCCGCGCTCGTCGCGCTCGCGCTTGGTGCGGTCGCGTGTGGCGCCGCGAACGTGTCGCCGTTGCCGTCGCCGCCGGCCGCGTCCGTGGCCATCTCTCCGACCACGCCGTCGCCTCCGGATGCATCACTCGCGCCAAAAGGTGACGCCGGCGCCGCTTCGCGCGCGGCTCGACTCGCCGATCGGCTCTTTCTTGGGGAATCAATCACGATCGAGCTGGCGGCGCTCGACCAGCGTGAGCGCGAGGAGTTCGCGACCCTCATCGACGCGCGCCTGCCCAACACACCGCCGATGATGCCGATCCGGCCGGTGCTCGATGCTCTCTCTCGCGCGTGGAGCCGGCGGGCCGAGCCCATCGTGGCGAGGTATCTCGTGAACCAAGACCATGCGCTTGCAGAGCACGCGCGGCTGATCGTGCGCTCGAACGGGCTCTCCTCCGTGGCCGTTGCCCTGGCTGCTCTGCCGCAGGGGCCCGACGCCGACGCCCGAGCAAACGTCGCGGATGCCGCAAGTCGTGCGCGCGACGCGAGCGTCGCCTCGGTCGAGCCACTCTGTCGTTCGATCCCCGCAGGCTCGGACGCCGACTGGATGTGCACGGCCGCCCTCACGCGTCTCGGCAGCACAGCCGCGCGCACGTCGCTCGCCGCGAAGATGAGAGCGACCGGCGCGAGCGCCCCGCCCGGGGAGGTCACCGCGCGGTTCACGTGGCTCGCCGCGGAGGTCGGCACGCGTGGACCATGGCGTGAGCTCGGAGATCAGATCCGCAACATGCGTGCAGCGCCGATCGTCCTCTGCGTCGACAGCTTCGACGCACGCAGCGACGGCGGCTGCAAGACCGTGGGCCACCTGTCGCCGATCGGTGACGCATTCCTCCGCGAGGTGGTCGGACTCTACGGCCTGAAGATCTCGTTCGCGCTGGACGGAAACGGCAAGACGTTCACGAATGCGCAGCGGGCGGAGGTCCTTCGCCTCCTCCCGGCTCCGTGAAGGGTCCGTCCCGTGAGATCGCCGAGGTGCTCGACGACGCGGTGCACGAAGCTCGTCTCCACGGGTTGGCTCAGGGCTTCGCGATGCGCGAGACCTTGATGCTCTTGATCGTCACCGGCGCATTCGGCTTGTCGGACGAGTCCTTGGGGACGCTCGCGATGTCGCGAACGATCTTGGTGGGCGCGCACTCGCCGAAGATGGTGTAGCCGGCGTCGAGGTTCGGTGCGGGCTCGTCCGTGATGAAGAACTGCGCGCCGTTCGTGTTCGCGCCGCGGTTCGCCATGCACAGGAGGCCGGCGCGATCGTGCTTTGCGCCGGCCCAGATCTCGTCCTTGATCACGTAGCCAGGCTCGCCCGTGCCGTTGCCCTTCGGGTCGCCGCCCTGGATCATGAAGCCCTTGATGACGCGGTGGAACGCGGTGCCGTCGTACGCGGGCTTCGTGACCCACTTGCCGGTCGCCGGGTCCTTCCACGTGCGCTCGCCGGTGGCGAGGCCGATGAAATTCGCGACCGTGATGGGCGCCTTGTCGTCGAAGAGCTTGCACTCCATCGCGCCCATGGACGTGTCGATCTTCGCGACGAGCGCCCCGGTGCCCTTCACGTTCTTGGTGGCGTCCGCGAGCGTCCATTTCCCGGCGAGCGGGTCGTCGGCGCCCTCCTTCGTGGTGGCCGGCGGCGCGACGCCCTTCTGCACGGCGAGCAACTCGATCTCGAAGACCAGCGTCGCGTTCGCAGGGATGACCGGCGGATGTCCCCGCTCTCCGTAGCCCAGGCTCGCGGGCACGGTGAGCTTGCGCTTTCCGCCGATCTTCATCCCGGGCACGCCCTCGTCCCATCCCTTGATGACCTGGTGATCGCCGATCTTGAAGTCGAACGGGTGGTCGTGTTTCCTCGAGCTGTCGAACTCGGTACCGTCGGTCAGCGTGCCCCTGTAGTGGACCGTCACCTTGTCACCGACGGCCGCCTCGTCGCCCTTGCCGACCGCGAGATCCTCGATGCCGAGCTTGCCGTCCGCGGCTGCGGACGACGCGGTGGTCGTGCCGCCGTCCGTGCCCGGCGGCGCCACGTCATTGCCGCGGAGCGCGGCGAACGCGCCGAGCGCGACGACGGCGCCGATCACCACGATCGCCGTCCACGGTGTCTCTCCCGGCTTGGGTTTCGACGGCTCCGTCGCCGGAGCGCTCGCGGACTCGGAATCGGACTTGCTGGCTTCGCGCGGCTTGTTCTTCACGTTGCGTTCTCCTCGGGAGTTGCGATGCGCGGGCTGATCACCCGTCGAAATACCACGATGCCGATAGGGCCGAGCATCGTCATGAGCCCGATGATCACCCACATGATCTCCGAGTGACGCTCGCCGGTCGGCGGACAGTAGGCCGTCAGCAGCTTGCCCGCCGTCATCGCGACCAGGAACTTCGCCATGAAGTAGGGCAGGACGGCCAGGCTCACGTAGGTCGCCTCGCGCCCTGGCGGCGCGATCGAGACGTTGTACTCGTAGCTGCGGGGTGACCAGAGCGCCTCGCCGATCGTGAGGACGACGATGGCCGTGATCTGGATGGGCGTCGACGTGCCGAACGCGAAGATGAATGGGCTTGCGGCCGTGATGAACGAGCCGATCACGATGACCGTGTACGCCTTCATTTTGCGCGTGAAGGCCGTGACGAACGGAACGAAGACGAGAATGAGCACCGAGTTCAGCGCCCAGAGCCAGCCCCAGTCGAAGTCCTCCCCGCGCTCGCGCGTGATGTACTTCGGCCACGTCGAGTGCATATGCACGAAGATCGCCTTCACGAGGACGAGAAAGCCGATGAGGAGCATGAAGCGCCAGAAGCCTCGGTCACGGACGACCTCGCCCAGCACGGACAGCGGGTTCTTCTTCTTTTCGGCCTTCGTCGCGTCGCCGGACTTCGCCGCGAGGTTCGCGATGTCCTTGTCGTTGCGGACGAACACCGTGGCGAGGAACGCCATGGCCGCGGTGAGGGTTCCGAGACCGATGATCGCGCGGTAAGCGCTCATCGAGGTCGGTCCGACGAGCGGCAGATCGACGACGCGGAGCACGAGCTTGTGGGTCTGCGCGTCGACGAAGAAAGCCTTCGTTCGATCGATGAGCTGACCGGACAGCACGCCGCCGATGTTGATCGCGATGTAGAAGAACGAGAACGCGATCGCGACGGTGCGCTTGCTCGAATACTTGTGGATCGCCGTCTGGAGGACGGGGCTGCCACTCGCCAGCGCGA
>JAYSXP010000179.1:0-16253 GCA_043717125.1 Polyangiaceae bacterium
ATCGCGACTCGGATTCGCTTGACTTGTGGGGACCTCCGGTCCCCCCTCGCTCGCTCCGCTCGCGAGCCGCCCCCAGAGAAATTCGGCGCGGCGCGCCGACCGGCGTGCGCAGCGCACGCCGTTCCTTGATGAGCTTGCCGTGAAATCTCAAGACCTCACGAGCGGAAGCTCACCAGACTCGAGCAACTAAGGCGTGAAATCCGGCGCGAAGCACCGTTCGCCGCAGGCGAATCACGCCGGGCCGGTCGCCTCATGGGGAGGCTCATGCGAAGCATGAGGGGCGAAGCCCCTGCGCGTAGAGGGGCGGAGCCCCACGAGAAAGCCTTGCCGCATCGCGCAACGGTGACTAAACAGCGGCACCCTTATGCAGCTCCGAAATGTCGCGATCGTCGCGCACGTCGACCACGGCAAGACCACTCTCGTCGATCTCATGCTCAAGCAGGCCGGCACGTTCCGCGAGAACGAAGTCACGGTCGAGCGCGTGATGGACTCCAACGATCTCGAAAAAGAGCGAGGAATTACCATCCTCGCAAAGAACACGAGCGTCCGTTGGAAGGACAAGAACGGCGAGATCGTGAAGATCAACGTCGTCGACACTCCAGGCCACGCCGACTTCGGCGGCGAGGTCGAGCGCACGCTGATGATGGCCGACGGCGCCCTCCTGCTCGTCGACGCCGCGGAAGGCCCGCTCCCGCAGACGCGGTTCGTCCTCAAGAAGTGCATCGAGCTCGGCTTCCCCGTCATCCTCGTCATCAACAAGATCGACCGCCAGGACGCGCGTCCCGACGAAGTCCTGAACGAGGCCTTCGACCTCTTCATCGATCTCGAGGCCTCGGACACGCAGATGGACTTCCCGGTCATCTACGCGATCGGCCGTGACGGCGTCGCGAAGCGCACGCTCGACGACCCCAGCATGACGCTGCAGCCGCTCTTCGAGACCATCCTCGAGAAGGTCCCGCCGCCGAAGGGCGAAGCTGACGCGCCGCTCCAGATCGTCATCAACAACATCGACCACGACGAGTACGTGGGTCGCCTCGCGATCGGGCGCATCGCCTCCGGAACGATCAAGGCCAACCAGGCCGTCGGCGTCATCAAGGAGAAGGTCAAGAACAAGGCGACCATCAAGGTCCTCACGACGTTCGAAGGCCTGAAGCGCACGACGTGCCAGGAGGCGACGGCCGGCGAGATCATCGCGATCGCAGGCATCGAGGACATCGACGTCGGCGACACGATCACCGACACGAACGAGGGCTGGGAGAGCCGCGCGCTCCCCCGCATCGTCGTCGAGCAACCGACCATCAAGATGCGCGTCGGCGTCAACACGTCGCCGTTCGCCGGCAAGTGCAAGCTCTCGAAGTACCTGACGAGCCGCCAGCTCCGTGAGCGCCTCCTCCGCGAGGTCCGCAAGAACCTCGCACTTCGCTTCGAGGACACGGAGTCGCCCGACACGTTCACCGTGCTCGGCCGCGGAGAGCTCCAACTCGCCATCCTCGTCGAGACGATGCGTCGCGAGGGCTACGAGGTGCAGCTCGGCAACCCCGAAGTCATCACGAAGCACGAGGGCGGCGTCGACTTCGAGCCGTACGAGCTCGTCGTTGTCGACGTGCCGGACGCGTACATCGGCGTCGCCACCGAGCGCCTCGGCCTGCGTAAGGGTCGCATGACCAAGATGGCGAACCACGGCCACGGCCGCGCACGCCTCGAGTTCCGCATCCCCAGCCGCGGCCTCATCGGCTTCCGCGGCGAGTTCCTCACGTCGACGCGCGGCACCGGCCTCCTCACCACGATGTTCGACGGCTGGGAGCCGTGGGGCGGCGTGATGGCGAAGCGTCAGCTCGGCGCGATCGTCTCCGATCGCCAGGGCGTCTGCACGCCGTACGCGATGAACCATCTCCAGGCGCGCGGGGAGTTCTTCATGAAGCCCGGCGAGGCCGTCTACGAGGGCATGATCGTAGGCGAGCACAACCGCCCGAGCGACGCCGACGTGAACTTCGTCCGCGAGAAGAAGCAGACGAACGTGCGCAACCACGGCAAGGACGAGAACATCGCCCTCGCCGTCCCGCGCATCCTCAGCATCGAGACCGCGATGGAGTGGATCGACGCCGACGAGCTCGTCGAGGTGACGCCGGACGCCGTGCGTGTCCGCAAGCAGATCCTCCAGTGCAACAAGCGCTCGCGCCGCGCGGACGCCATCGAGGAAGCGGGCGGCGTGAAGCAGGGGTCGATGCCCCCGCCCCCGAACGACTGAGCACACGGTCTGAGTTGCCTGGCCCCTCGCGCTGGGGTACGGCTCGGGCGTGAGCACGAGTCCGCGCGAGACCCGACGCTCACTCGTCAGGACTTCGCTTCTGCTCTTGCCGATGCACGTGGTGTTTCGCGCGGGCGAAGCGCTGCTGCCGCTGCTCCTCGCGACCTGGTTCGGGCGAAACGACGCGACGGACGTGTACTACTTCGCGTGGGCTGTCTTCGCCCTCGCGGGCTCGCTCATCTTCTCGGCCTACGTCGACTCCGCGATCATCCCGGTGCTCGCGGAAGTGAAGCTTGCTACGCCGACGCAGTGGCCGAAGGTCACGGGCTCGCTCCTCGCACACACGCTGTGCCTCTCGACGGCGCTCGCGCTTGGCGTCGGCATCCTCGCGCTCGGCTGGTTCCGGTACCGGTACGAAGGGACGTCCTTCACGCTCGCCGCGACCATGGTGCCTCTGTTCTCGGCATTCCTCGTCGCGCTCACGGTGAAGACGTTCTTCGTCGCCATCCTGAACTCCGAGCACCAGTTTTTCGCGTTCCCGCTGGCGAGCTTCGCCGGGACGCTCGTGACCCTGGGCTCGATCGCCCTGACCCGCCATTCGCTCGGCGTGCTCTCGGTTCCCCTCGCCTCCTTGTTCGGTGAGATGGTCGCGATCGCGATCCTCGCGTTCATCCTCTTCGGCCTCTTGAAGGTCCGGATGACGCTCACGCTCGAGCGCCCCGAGGCCGTTACCAAGTTCGCGAAGCTCGTCGGCTACGACGTCGCGGGCGGCGCCGTCACGCGCATCAACCCGGTGCTCGATCAGCTGATGGCTGGGCTCGCCGCGGTGGTCGGAGGCGGCACGCTACTTCGTCTCTCGTCCGACGTGTCGTCCGTGCCGACGTCGCTCGTGCAGGCGAGCCTGCTCTCGGTGCTCCTCTCGCATCTCTCCGACGACTTCGCGGCGCGTGACTACGCGAAATTCCGGCACACGGTGGTACGCGCGCTCGTTTACGTGTGCGGGATCCTCGTGGCGGCGAGCGTGCTGCTCTATCTCGTCCGCGAACCGCTCCTGCGTGCCGTGTTCCTGCGCGGCGAGATGGATGCCGAGGGCGTCGCGCGCATGTCGCGTCTGTTCCCGTATCACCTGCTCGGGCTCGCGCCCTTCGGCGCACTCCTCGTGCTCGCGCGCGCGCACGTGGCCATGAAGAACACGTCGATCATGATCGGCATGGGCGTGCTCAACGCCGGCTCGAACGCCGTACTGAACGTCGTATTCTTGCGCTTGATGGGCCTCGAGGGCATCGCGCTCGCGACATCCGTGATGCAGCTCATCGTCGCGATCGTGTTCTGGGCGCGCTTCGAGTCGAAGCTCGCCTCAGAACGCACCGTAGTCGTGTGACGCTGCGTCAGCGCCAGACGTAACCGGGAAGGAACGTGGTCCACATCAGGACGACGAACGCCGCCGCCGCGATGAGGCAGCGGCCGAACACGCGGCTCCACCGCGGCCCTTTCCACTGGAGCACCCATCCCATCGCCGAGCCGAATGCCGCAAGGACGAGGACGAGGACGAGGACGAACCCGTAAAACCAGTACACCAGCGTCACCCACGAGTCCGCCGGTGGGCGCGACCACCCGTAGGCGGCCTCCGCAATGCCAGCGGCGCCCGTCGCGAGCGCGACGAGACCAGCAGCGCCACCACATGTCATCGTGCCATCGGGCGGTAGACGGGCAGCGCGGCCGGAGCTTCCTTTTACGGTGTAAACTACCTCGGGAGCGCCGGGGACGGACCGCCTGGCGTCTCCCTAGCGGCCGACGACGCGGAGGAGCTCGGTCTGCATGCGCTTCGCATGCGCGCGCGAGTCGAAGTGCTCGACGGCACGCTTCCGCGCGGCGGCGCCGTGGGCGAGACGAGCCTCGGGCTCACAGGCGTAGCGTACAAACGCCTTCGCGAGCCCGTCGACATCGGGCGGGTTCCCGCGGACGAGCATGCCGTTCTCGTCATGAGCGATCATCTCGGGGATGCCGCCGACGTCGAACGCGACGACGGGCTTGCCGAACGACATCGCCTCGATCACCGCGCGCGGGAGCGGGTCCTCGTAGACGCTCGGCACCACGGCCACGGAGAAATCGTTCACGAACGCGCGAACGTCGGAGCGGTAGCCGAGGAACTCGAACGTCCCCTCGAGGCCGAGCTTTTTGACCTCCGCACGACACTCCGCGAGGTGGTCGGGGCGCATGTCGCTCGGCGTGTCGCCGAGCACGACGAAGCGAACGCGGCTCCGCACGTCGGTAGGCATGCGATCGACCGCGAGGCGCGCGGCACGCACCATCTCGAGGTAGCCCTTCCGCGGGAGGATGCGGCCCTGGCTGCCGAAGACGATCATCTCGTCGTCGTACCCGAGCTCCTTGCGCAGAACGCGGCCCGCGGCCTCCGGCGCGAACTCGTCGGTGTCGATCGCGTCGTGGACGACGCGAACCTTCTCCTTGACGTGCGCGAACTGCTTCGTGATCGGCTTCGACACGCAGAGGATCGCGCGGACGTTCTTCTCCGCGGCCAGCCGTGCGTGGAGCCCTGCGATCGGGCGAGCGACCTCGGGGTAGAACGCGTGCCACACGACGGGCACGTCTGTCATGCGCGCGATGGCACCACCCGCGAAGTTCGCCGTGGTGCCGTTGCAGAACACGACCTCGGCGCGGGTGCGCCGCACGAGGGAGACGAGCTCGAACACGGCCGAGGTGCCACGCGCCACGTTGGTGATCGCGCGGAGGGCACGCAACGGGAGCGGCGCGGAGAAGTCCTCGCGGTCCATCGGGCGGTTCCATGGCTCGATGACGTTCTCGACGAGGTTTGGCAAGAAATGCAGGTCGTCGACGACCTTGCCGCCGAGCAGCAGCTCGCTCACGACGCCGGCGCGCGGAACGATGACCGTGCGATGGACGCGCGCTGGCTCGAGGAACTTCAGGATGTAGAAGAGCGTGCGCCCGGGGCCACCGTTCCGTGACGTGTCGTTCAGGAACAACGCGCGGACGGGTCGCCGAGTCACACCGGAGGGCGCCCCCTCCCTCGTGCTCTCCACTCCAACGGCCTCGCGAACGTTCGTCATCCGGGGTCTAGCTCGCATGGGAAAAGACCGGCCACAAGCCCGTTTTCCGCTCGAAACGTGAAGGAGTGCGCTGCTAGGTAGGTCTCGTACGCACCGACGACGAAATCACGCGGGGCGATGCCGCGCGCGGCTCAGGAACGAGCGTGAGGAGCCGAGGTTTCATCACTCGCCCGGAGCCCGGGTCTGCGCGAGCTCCTCGTAGACGGCCCTGTAGCCTCTGCACATCGACTCGATCCGACAGTGACCGTCGACGAATGCGCGGCCGGCGATGCCGAAGCGTCGGGCGCGCTCCCGGTCGCTGGCCGCGTCGGCCATGGTCCGGGCGAGGAGCTCGGCGCTCCGCTCGTGAACGAGCCAGCCCGTCCTGCCGTCCTGGACGATCTCGGGAATGCCGCCGCCGGCGAAGCCGACCACCGGGCGCTCCATCGCGAGAGCTTCGAGCACGGAAAGTCCAAGCGGCTCGTCGCGAGAGGCGCTCACGAACGCATCGGCATTGGCGATGGCCGAGCGCGGATCGGCGAGGTAGCCGCGGAGACGCACGCGGTCACCGATCCCCTTCTCCTGGATTATGCGCTCGAGGCGCGGCTTCTCGCTGCCGTCGCCGACGATGTCGACATCGAAGCCCGACTCCATCGCCGCGGCCTCGACGACGAGGTCGACACCCTTCCACGGCTCGAGCCGGCACACGACCACGAAGGTGAACGGGCGCGCGGCGGTTTCGGTGCTCCGCGGTCGCGGTGAGAAGTAGTCGGCGTCGACCCCGTTCAGCACCACACGCTGCTTGGCTGCGACGGTAGGCACGGCCCGCCGTACCCAGTCCGCCACGTACTGGCTGATCGCGACGCTCCGGTCGACACGCGCGAGCGACCAGAGCGTGAAGGACTTCGTGCTCGGGTCGACGAAGTACTGGACGTGGTGCTCCGTGCGAAGCGTCGGGACGCCGGCCCGCCGTGCTGCGCGCGTCCCGAGCACGTGCGAGGCGAACGTGTGGAGGTGAGCCACGTCGGCGCGCTCTTCGCGCAGGACACCCTCGAGCCACGCGACGTCACTCGGGCCGAGCGAGCGCCAGAGGTAAGCGACGGGGTTCTCTCGAACCGGGCCGCGGTCGCGGATCGTCAGTCCGGCGCGCTCGAACATCGCGGCCAGAGCGCGGTTCGGCGTGAAGAGCGCCACGACGTGCTCCGCGCCGGTCTCCTCGGGCCGTGACGCGAGGTCGACGAGCAGCCGCTCCGCTCCGCCGATGTCCCCGGCGACGACGACGTGAACGACGCGAAGGCCCGCTCTTTTTGTCCCTCCGCTCCGTGTCGATTGCGACAAAACAGGCTCAACTATCGCAGCGCGAGCATGCCTGTCAAATCGGGGTGTGAAAGCCTCGTGTGGTAGCCTGCGCGCGATGCGTTCGAGCCGCCTCGGCTCTCTTGTGCTTCTCTTGGCGGTCGTCCTGGTGGTTGGCATCGCGGCGATGGTCATGCGGGTCGTCACCCCGGCGGCCCCCTCTGCCGAGCTCCCCGCACGCGCGCCGCTCGGACCGCCGCTCACGAAGCGGCTGGCCTTCGTCCTGCTGGACGGTGTCCGGCTGGATGTCGCGACGGACGGACGGCGCATGCCGCAGCTTGCCGAGCGCTTCCGCTCGAGCGCAGGCGCCGAGCTGTGGGCAGAGCCCATCTCGATGACGGCCTCGGCTGCGCTCGTCTTCGGGACCGGAGGCCATGCGGGGATTGATCAGGCCATCCGTAACGAGACCAGCCTGCCTACCCTCTTCGAGGACTTCTTCACGATCGCGCGTGCGGCTCGGCTGCGGACCGGGACCGTGGGGGATCCCGTATGGACAGGCCTCTACCCGACCGGCTGGGACGTCATGCGCGCCGAGGATGCGCATCAGCTCGCGGTCGGCGTCGGAGATGACGAGGCGCGCTTCGTCGAGGCGAGCGCGCTGCAAGCCATCGAGCCTCCCCTCGACGTCGCCGTCTATCATTTCGCGACGCCCGACCACATGGCGCACGGGTACGGGATCGCGAGCCCGGTCTACGAGAAATACATCGCGAGCTTCGACGCGCTTCTCGCGCCCTTCCTCGCCCGCTTCTCACGCGACACGACGGTCATCGTCCTCGGCGATCACGGCGCGACGATGTCAGGCATCCACGGCTCCGACACCGAGGAGCAGCGTCGCACGTTCCTCGTCGCCTACGGACCGGGGATCGTCGCGGGACCTCGTTCTCTGCCCCGCGTCGACGACATCGATCTCGCGCCGACGATGACGGCGCTCCTGGGCATCGCGACACCGCGTCACGCGCGGGGACAGCCGCTCGTCTCGTGGCTCGACGTGAGCGACGACACGCGCGCGGCGATGGCATGCAGGAACGTTCAGGACCTCGCGCGTACGCTCGGTGAGCGCGCCGACGATCCTGGCCTCGCGCCGGCATGTGACGCGACTCGCGGGGCGTCGAGCCGCATGGACGGCGCGGTGCCGATCGCTCGCGACCTCGACCGGCGGACCAGCGCGGCCGAGACCGCCTCGCAGCGGAGCGGTTTCACGCTATCGCTCTTTGCGACGGCACTCACGGCGGTGCTCGGCTTCGTTCTCTTCTTCCGCACGATGCCGCCCCGACCACTCGTCGGGGGTGGGATCGCCTTCGGCGTCGCGCTGATCGCGAGCGTGTTCGTCACGGCCTACCTCGAGAAGCTGCCCGGTGCGTGGCTCACGCCTGCGCGCGTCGCGCTCTACGTGCTCTTCAACGCACCGCTCCTTCTCTGGATACTCGTACCGATCCCCACGAGCCGGATCCTCGAGCGTGCGTCGGTGCTGGCGCCGGTGCTCTTTCCCGGCGTGCTCGTCCTGACCGAGACGCACTCGGCTCTGACCGAGGCCTACCTCCTCTCGGCCGTCCTCGTCGGCTTCGCGCTGACGCGCGGCATCCCGACCAGCAAGGGTTTCCCGTGGGACTGGACCCGCCCGGCCCCCTCACGTCTGGCGCTCTATGGGCCGCCGCTACTCGGCGTCTCGGTCGTCTGCATCGACGCCGGAAACTTCGCGCCCGCGTGGTTGCTCGCGGCGCCGCGCCTCCAACTTGCGATGGCGCTCGTCAGCCTGCTCGTCTTCACCGCGCTCCGCCACGTCCGGCTGAAGCCGCCGCTCTACCGGACGATCGCAAGCGTCTCGATCGCGGCACTCTCCCTGCTCCTCCGGCGGAGCGCCCCCGCGTGGGTCTGTCTCGCAGGCTGGGGGCTCGTCGCCGCCCTCGCTGCGGTCGCGCTCTATCGGCGCGATCGCGCCTCGGCGGAGCTGCTCGGCTTCGGCTCCTACGCGTGGGTCTCGCGAGACCTCGAGGTCCCTCTCTTCCTCGCGAGCTACATGGTCGCCGTGGGCTTCGGTGAGGCCGTCGGCAAACGCCTCGCCGAGCAGGACCACTCCGCGCCTGGACACGAGACATCGTCGCGAATCCTGACGCTCAGCATCGTGTCGTTCGTCTTTGCGTGGGGCTTCGTCCAGCTCGTGGGAATCCAGCTGGGCCTGCACTTCATGCACCTCGACTTCGCGGCCGGAACCTTTCGCGATCTCGGTGTCTCGATGCCCCGCATCGTCCTCGCCTTGGTGTACAAATATGCCGTGGCCCGTGGCTTTCTCCTGTTCGGCGCGCTCCTGCCGCTCCCTCGCTCCATGCGTCTGCTCGCTCTCCGCAGCCTCGTCGCGATCTACGCTCTCCGCGCGACGGTGCTCGTCGCCTCGCTCGAGGCCGCCCGAGGCTCCTTCTGGACCCCCGTGTGGGTGACGAGCGAGCTCCCTCACGTCCTTCTTGCGCTCCTCATGGTCGCCATCGCCTACGCGGTCGTGCGGGAGCCCCGTTCCTTCCTTGATGAGGCCCTGCCCCATGTCTGAGCGTGTCCGAGCTGCCTTCACCGCCATCGTCAACCTCGCGAATCGCAGCCCGTGGCTCGTTCTCGCGGTGGCGCTCCTGATGGGGAGCGCGTGCTGGTGGTACGGCTCGCACCTCGAGGCCCATACCGATTTTCTCGACCTCGTCCCGAAGGACACCCCCGGCTATCAGGCCTACGAGCGCCAGCTCGGTCGCGTCGGCGGAGGCGCGAGCCTCATCGTCGTCGTCAAGTCGCCGGACCGGACCGCCAACGAGAGGTACGTCGACGACGTGTACGCGAGGCTTGCCTCGATGGCGGCCGAGCACGAGACCTGCGTGAAGCAATGCGGTGAGAACACCGCGTGCACGTCCGCCTGCGGGCCGAGGGTCATCAGCTACATCGAGCACGGCACGAAGGACGTCCACACGTTCTACGAAGACAACAAGTGGCTCTACGCGGACCTCAAGGACCTCGAGGACGCCGACCGCACGCTCGACCGACAGATCGCCATCAAGAGCGGCATGGTCGACGACCTCCTCGGGGACGACCCTCCTGCGCCCAAGCCAGGCGGCGCGGCTACCGCCGATGCTGGCGCACCACCCGCGGCCGTCGGCAAGGACGGCAAGCCCGTCAACCCGGAGAAGAAGTCCGCGCTCGGCATGGACGAGTTCCGCACGCGCTGGAAGGCGGACGCGTCGAAGCACGACGATTTTCCGCGCGGCTACTTCGAGACCGACGACGGCACGCTCGCCGCGCTCCGCATCATCACGCTGACGACGGGCACCGGAGAGCATTCGAGCGACATCCTCCACGACCGCGTGAAGCAGATCGTCAAGGACCAGAACCCGTCGAGCTACCACCCCGAGATGAAGGTCGGCCTCGCGGGAGACATTCCGAACGCCGTCGAGGAGAAGCGTTCGATCATCAGCGAGGCGGTGTGGGCGTCGGCGCTCGCGCTCGTCCTCATCCTGGTTGGCGTGGTCTGGTACTACCGCTCGCCGTGGTCGATCTTCGTCATCGCCCTGCCCGCGCTGCTCGGCGTCGGGTCCGCGTATGCCTTCGCGATGTGGAGGTACGGCTACGTCAACACCGCGGGCGCGTTCCTCGGCGCGATCATCCTGGGTAACGGCATCAACTATCCAATCGTGCTCCTCTCGCGCTACCGCGAGTTCCGGGCGCGTGGTCAGGAGCCTGAGGAGGCACGCCACAACGCGGTCTGGAACTCGCTGCGTGCCGAGCTGCTCGGCGCGAGCGTCGCGGCGATCGCCTATGGCTCGCTCACGATCACGCGGTCTCGCGGCTTCAGCCAGTTCGGAACGATCGGCTTTGTCGGCATGCTGTTCGTCTGGCTCTGGATGATCCCGCTCGTGCCGGCGCTCATCACGCTCATCGAGCGCGCCCAGGCGAAGCTCCCGACATGGATGCGCGAGCCGCTGCCGAAGATCCGCGAGGACGACAGCCAGGGCTGGCTCACCGGCTTCCTCGCGCGCTTCACCGAGCGCTATCGCTGGCCGATCCTCGCGGTCGCCACGGTGGTGACGCTCGCGCTCTCGTACAAGATCCCCGGGTACGTGAAGGACCCGTGGGAGTACCACTTCGACAAGCTCGGTTCGAAGGGGACGCGGCAGACCGGCGGCGCAAACGAGTGGTCCTCGAACGCCGACAAGATCTTCGGTCGGAAGCTCAACATCGCAGGCGCGCGCATCCTCGTCGATCATCCCGGCCAGACCTCCGACGTCAAGGCGCAGATCTTCGCGAACGACGCGAAGGATCCGGAGGGGAAGCTCATCGTCGACATCACGACCGTGGAGAACCTCCTCCCCGGAGACGCCAAGTTGCAGGAGCAGAAGCTCGAGGTCCTGGAGCGCATCCGGAGTCGCCTCACCGAGCGGGTGCTCTTCGACATGGAGCCCGACGAGCGCACGAAGCTCGAGGAGCTCAGGCCTCCGGAGACGCTCGCGGCCATCGGGGGCAAGGACCTTCCGCTGATCCTGCGGAGGAAATTCGAGGAGATCAACGGGACGATCGGCACGCTCATGTACGTGCAGTTCCGGAACGACATCGGGTTCAGCAACGGGCGAACGGTCCTCCGCATCGCGAAGACGACCGACAACATCATCCTGCCCGATGGGACGCTCGTGCACACCGCGAGCGGGTCGACGCGCTACGCCGAGCTCATTCGTTCGATGACGCGTGACGCGCCACTCGCGACGGGCGCCTCGTTCGGCGCCGTCATCATCGTCGTGCTCATCGCGACGCACAGCAGACGCGGCGCGGCGGCGGTCCTTGCAGCGCTCTTGATGGGCGTCATCTGGATGGTCGGGATTGCCGCGCATGCCGACCTCAGGCTGAACTTCCTCAACTTCGTGGCCTTGCCCATCACGTTCGGCATCGGCACCGAGTATCCGTTCAACATCTTCGACCGCTCGCGCCTCCTCGGCGGCGACGTGAGCGGCGCGGTGAAGCGCGTCGGCGGCGCAGTCATGCTCTGCAGCTTCACTACGACCGTCGGCTACGGCTCGCTCCTCGTCGCCGACAACCAGGCGCTCGAGTCGTTCGGTCGTCTCGCGGTGTGCGGCGAAATCACGACGCTCCTCTGTGCCGTCATCGTCCTCCCTGCCCTTCTCCACGTGATCAAGGCAAAGCCCCCGACGAAGCCAGCCGCTTAGTGCCCTACGGCGCCTTGCCCGGAATGCGCTCGTAGATCGTGAGGCGGCCGCGTTCGAAGACCTGGAGGTAGTCGCTCGGGATCAGGGCTCGCGCCTCCGCGGTGCCGTCCCACACGAGGACGTGGTCGTAGAGCGGCGTCGCCTCTGCCCAGAAGCCTCCCCACATCGCGCGGAACGCCGCGTCGCAGTCGTTCTCCACGACGTTTCCCTTGAGGAGCCGCACGCAGAGGCTCGCCGGGTCCGTCGCGTTTGCAGCGAACCCCTCGAGCACGAGGTGATTGAAACGAACGGGCGGCGGCTTGCTGTAGATGACCGGAAACGAGTGCGAGTGCGCAAAGAGCAACGGCGCCGACGTGTGCTTCTCCGTGACGTAGTAGCCCCAGTAGTGCAGCAAGCTCCGCGTGTTGTCGCTCGTCCCCTTGTGCCGGAAGATGAGCGGCAGGAGCCGCGCGCCGTCGGGCACGAACGGGATCCCCGCGGTGAACTCGAGTCGCTCGCGGTCGAGCCGGACGAAGTCGGCGCCCATGCCCGCGCTGTAGAGCACCGCAGAGAGGCCGAGCAGCCCGACAAGCTTGCGAGGCAGTGTCTCCGGAACGCGAAGGAGCAGCCCCATCCAGATGTACGGGATGAGCCGCGAGTTCACGTGAAACCAGTTGGTCACGATGTACGGCGAGAAGCTGTAGAGGAGCGCGAGCGCAACCACCGCGTAGTTCGAGAAGAACGGAGGCGACTCCTTGCGCCGAGACAAGGCGATCCAGACGAGGACGAGGCACGGCACGATGCTCGTCACCGAGAGCTTCGAGAACCCGTACATCCACTCGGCCCACGCGTTGTACGCGAGCTCCCAGACCGGCAGCATCGTCGTGTAGTCGACCGACCCGCTCATCGGGCCCACCTTGTCGAGGAGCTGACTGTAGAGCGACGAGAGCACGAGCGCGGTCACGGGGAGGAGCGGCAGGAGGATGGCCCGCGTCGTGACCGGCTCCTTCCGAGAGGCCCGGACGACTGCGTCGATCCCGAGCAGCATGTGCACGACGAGCAGCGGAAAGACGTGCGCATACCAGGTCAGGGCGCCCAGCCCGGCAACGAGCAAGCCGTTCGCGACAGTCGGCGCCCGCCGCTGGCGGTCGACCGCGACGAGCATGGCGAGGGAGAGCGGGATCGCCAGCGCGAAGTCGAGCATGCCCGTGGAGACGAACCAGTTGTGGATCATGGGCCACATGAGCAGGCTGGCCACGACCATTCGCTTCCGGCTACCCGTGAGGGCAAGCACGAACCGCGGAAACACGAAGGCGTTCGCGCCAAGCACGAGCAACGCGAACAGGCGCGCCGCGACGTTGAGGCTGGTCACCTTCCCGACGACCATGAGCCAGACGAAGAACGCGGCGTTGGTCTTGAAGAACCCGTTGAAGACGAACTCCGGGTAGCGAGCCGGGTTCTCGATGACGATCACCGTGGCGAGGTGATTCGGCAGGTCCTGGTAAGGCGGGATGTCGGTGAGCGCGAGAGGCCATGCGCCCAGGAGGAGCAGCACACCGGAGGCGACGAGGGCGAGCTGACTGTCGGAGAGCCTGTTCGGGCCTCTCGCAGAGCGCGGAGAACGCGGGGACTCGACAGAGCTGTTCGCGGCGATCACCGGCATCGATCGTCAGCGGTTTAGCGCGGTGGTCTCGACATGTCTACGGAGGTGGCCAGACCCGATTTTGCCGAAGGATAGGCTCGCTCGCGTGGATCCGCACGATCGTCTCGCGGAGCGTTGCGAGCGGAGCCGCGAACCGCGGATCGGCGATCCGGTCGTGCTCCTCGTCGGGGTCCTTCGCGAGGTCGTAGAGGTGCTCTTGCTCGGCCGATTCGTGTCGAACGAGCTTGAGCGGCCACTTCACCGCGGCGAGACGCACGCCGTCGTAAGGCTGCACGAGCGGCACCGGCGGAGGGGCGCCGTCGTCCGCAAAGAGCGACCGTCCCGTGAAATGCGTCGTCGTCCGGAGCTGGAGGAGGTCGAGGATCGTGGGCGCGAGATCGAGCTGCGACCCCGCTTGGTCGGTGACGACGCGCGATGGAACATGCCCTTTCCACAGCAGCGCGAAGCCCGTGTGGAAGGCTTCTTCGTAAGAGCCGAGCCCGTTGAAGTGAACCCCGTGCTCGTCGGCCGGAAAGCTGTGATCGCCGACCAGGATGACGATCGCGTTCTGGAGCGCTGGACGCTTCTCGAGCTCGTCGAAGAAGGTCGCGAGCCGAGCGTCCGCCGTCCTGAGCGAAGCGACGAAGTTGCGACCGTACTTCGTGGAGTATCCGGGCTCCGGCACATGCTTCGGATCGTGACTGAACGGATAGTGATGCGACGTATTCGCCGCCACCGCGAGGATCGGCGCCCCTGGGTCGCGTGTCAGCTTGTCGTCGAGGGTTGCGAAGAACCGCGCGTAGAAGACGTCGTCCTGGATCCCGGTCCCCCACATCGAAGGGTCGGCCTTCTCCTTGCGGCCCTCGGCCCAGCGCACGTCCGCGAAGCCGATGCGCTTGAAGAACTTGTCGGCCTGGTCGAACTCGGGCTCGTCCGTGGCCGAGTAGAAGAGCGTCCGGTAGCCAACGTCGCCGAGGACGCTCGGGAGGCAATGGAAACGCACGTCTGGGAGATCGACGAACTCCTTGCCACGAAACATCGGGATGAGCGAACAGAGCGTGGCGAAGTGTCCTCGGCTGCTCTGGACGGAGTTCCCATAGAAGTGATCGAAGGTGAGGCCATCGCGCCTTCGCGCGTCGAAGACGGGCGTGATCTTGCGACCCCCCGGGGTCGATTTGTCCGCGTAAGCCCCGCTCCACGACTCCATGAAGAGGAGGATGACGTGCGGGCGCGGAGCGTCCTCGCCCGCGAGCGCGCGCGCCTGGGGCGAGGGTGACGACGCGTGGACGAACGGAAACGGTGCGCCCTTGATGATCGACTCAGCCGCCCGCGACTCAGCGTGGAAGCGCAGCGCCGAAACGACGAATCCCGTCAGTGACTCGTGGGTGCTCACGCGCGCGAGTGGCAGACCGACGAGAAGCGCGAAGCACGAGAGCGCCACGCCCGCGCGGGTGCGATAGCGCGTGTGCTGGGCGACCCCAGCCGGCAGGCGGACGAAGGCGAGACCGATGACGAGTGGCAGTACGAAGAGACACGCCACCTCCCACGCCTGCACGTTCGCGAGCACGATCGTGCGGCCGAGCGGGGTGAACAGCTCCCGCGCGTTCTCGTGCGCAAAGCCGTAGTCGAAGGACCCCGCCGTCTCGAAGCGCGCAAAGTTCACTGCGACGAAGCAGAAGAAGACGAACGACGCGAGCCGTTGCGACCACTTCGGGCTCGTGATCGTCAGGTGGATGATGCCGAAGAGCGAGAAGACCGTCGCATAGGTGAGGACGACCCGGACCGTCTCGCCGCTTCGCGCGACGTCGTAGCCGTCGCTCGCGGCAAGCGCGACGAGAAAGACCGTCTGCACCAGGGCAGCGGCCCAGAAGCTTGCAGGGACCCACGAGCGGATCCGGGTCACGTTCGGCTCCCAGAACGCCATCGGCGGGCGTCGATACACCAGCGGTCCAATCGCGGCAACGCGGCGCCAGAGGCGACCGGAGCGTGTCAGCGGGACGCAGAGTCCGCGACGCGCTTGAAGAGCCACCAGCCGCCGACGTGCTCGTCGAGGGTGAGGTCGTTGGGCGTGTAGGGCTGCGAGGCGGTGGGGCGCGTGCGGATGAGGACGAACTCCCAATCCTCGAGGTGATACGCGGGCCAGTCGATGAACTTGAGGTCGCTCTCGCTGTAGCTCGACGGAAGCCGCAGTGCAGGGTTTGCGTTCGTCGGGTAGAGCGCGGAGCCCTGGTGGAACCAGACGTCGCTCACGACGACCGGCCGCTCGGCGAGTGCGAGCTTGTCGTAGTGGATGAACGGATGGCCCGTGAAGATGTCGCTGTTCGGGTCGAGCGGCAGGTTCAACAACGTGGCGTGCGCGGGGACGCGGCCAAGGACCTCACGGTACCCGTGCGCTTCGCGCTGGAAGAAGAAGGAGGCCACGAGCGCAACGGTCGCCAGCGCAGCCGCTGAGGCCGGCACGCCGATGTCCGCCGCGAGCGCGAGCGGACGAGGCAGCGCGTCACGACGGACGCCGAGGAGCGCGAGCATGAGTACGAGCGGCAGGAGGCGGCCGTCGACGAAGCCGAACCAGCCGATGGCGTGCGGAAGCACGAGAAAGAGGATGAAGAGCGCGCCCGCGGAGGCGTAAAGGGCACGCCGGTGGCGCTGCTCGGGAGTGAGGTTCCTTGGCGAGGCGTTCACCAGCGAGCGAACGCTGTAGAACGTGCAGGTGAGCGCGAACAGCCAGAGCGCGACGCCGGCGAGAAAATCGACGCCACTCCGGGTCATGAGCG